>CAYWHT010000509.1:0-3639 GCA_964458135.1 uncultured Saprospiraceae bacterium
GTATTTCCTAAGGCGATAAGTTGGTTTTGAATGATTTGTTTTGTTCGGGAAATCCAGAACCAACTACTTAATTTTTTTTAGAATTGTTTTTTTCTGGCTTCCCATTCGGCTACGAGTTTGGCCACGCCTTGGGCCAGATATTCTTGTAATTCAATCACTTCGGCCATCTTGTTGTTGAATTCCCGGTAGTGGGTGTCGGTGCGCGCGTTGAGCGCGCTGCGAACCGCCTGATTCAAGTCCTGCAACCACTGCCCCGCATCTTTAATCTGGTTCATCCAACCGTCGATATTCACTTTAAAATAACGCCGGCGGTCACCGCTAAAAGTGACGTACTCCACCGATCCCTTATCCATCAAGTATTTCAAGGCGTTGCTGATGGAGCTTTTACTGGCTGAAAGAAAGAATTGGATTTGGTAAAAATCCTGGTAGGGCGGTTCGGCCACCAGTAGGTAAGCAAAAACCCTGGCGGTGATGGGTGACATATCCCGCTTTTCAAAAAACACGCCCATTTCTTCCACCCGGCTTTTAACCGCTTCTAACCGATCCTTATGTTCTGACATACGGTTTTCCATTTTGCTTCCTGTTTGTCGACTTTTCCTGGAACGCCGCAAAGCTTCAATAGTTTAATTAGTTCTGCAATTTCCGAACTAAAGGGCTTGTTGAAATTTTGGTTGCATTGGCTACTTTGTAGGCGGTTTTTCCCATAAAAGATGCTATATTTAAAAATAGTCAAACACCGCCGCTATGTTCATTTATCTTGGTATCGTCGCCGTCCTGGCCATTTGGGCGGTTGTCACCTACAATCGGGGCGTCAAGTTGCGTAATAAAGTGGAGGAGGCCTGGAGTGGCGTATCCGTGCAGCTCAAGCGCCGTTACGATCTTATTCCCAACCTCGTCAATACGGTCAAAGGCTACGCCGAGCACGAGCAGGAAACGCTGGAAAAGGTCATTGAACTGCGCAACCGGGCGCAGTCCGCCTCCAGTAAAAGCGCCGAAGAACAGGCGCAAATGGAACAGCAGCTCAGCGCCGGCATCCGGGGGATCTTCGCCCTGGCCGAAAACTATCCCGATCTCAAGGCCAACCAGAACTTTGCCGACCTCCAGGCGTCGCTCACCGACATCGAGGATCACATCCAGAAGGCGCGCCGTTACTACAACGCCGTCGTTCGGGATAACAACAATTACGTCGAGACCTTCCCCTCCATGATTATCGCCCGGGCAGGCGGGTTTTACACATTTTCTTATTTCGAGATGGCGGATGAGGAGCGGGAGAATGTGAAAGTGACGTTTTAAGGGTAGCAGTGACAGAGACAAAAACCGGAGCCTAGCCCACCCTTCTACTTTCTACTCCCAATTAATGAGACAACCCATGAAAAAAATCACCATCCTGACGATCCTCCTGCTGGTCATTGCCGCCGGACTGCGGGCGCAGGGCTTTGTCATCAAGCAATACGAGATCGATATCGACATCCATCCCGACGGGTATTTTGACGTGGAAGAACGCATTGAGGTGGATTTTGAGGAGCCGCACCACGGCATTTACCGGGATATTCCGCTGCGCTACAATGTTGACGGGGAGCGCACCAGTATTGACATCGACGATGTACAAGTGGAAAATTGGCGGGATAAGACGAGCAGGAATAATGGCAATTTGCGCATTCGCATCGGGGATCCCGATCGCTACGTGGAGGGGCGGCAAGATTACGTCATTCGTTACCGGGTGCGAGACGCCTGGTTGTTCATGGAAGACCATACGGAATTTTATTGGAACCTGGTCGGCACGGAATGGGAGGCGCCCATCGAGCAGATCGATTACGAAATCCAGCTGCGGGAGGCGCCTCCGCTTGACTCTACCGATTTCCGGGTGTTTACGGGAGCGCGAGGAGAACGCGCTCAGGACGCCACCATTGAATACCAAAGTGGTGAGTTGCGGGGAGAGAGCACGCGTGCTTTCCGGGCGGGTGAAGGCTTGACGGTGGCCATCAAATTGCCGGTTGACTACATCCACCGCCCCAGCCCCGCGGAGCGCTTTCTGCAAAATTTCGGCCTGGCCGGCATTCCGCTTGCGGTGGCGGGTTATCTGATTTGGCTGTTTCGCAGTTACGGCAAGGAAGAGGATTTCGTGGAGATGGTGCATTTCTACCCTCCTGACAATATGCCGCCGGCCGAAGCGGGGGCTTTCATCGATGACAAGGTGCACAATCGCGACCTTATCGCCCTTATTCCCTACTGGGCGGGGCAGGGCCTGCTGGAAATGACCGTCACCGAAACCACCCAGCTCCTTATTATCAGCAAGACCGATTACGAGTTGACCAAACTGAAGGACTTACCGGCCGACCGCCCCCAGTACGAACGCATCATTTTCGATGGCCTCTTCGAGTCGGGAGACCGCGTCAAGCTTAGCGAATTTAAAAACCAGTTTTACAAGACCATGAGCCGCGCCAACCGTCAGCTGCGGCGCAGCGTCCGCGAGCGAGAACTATACACCTCCACCTCGTACAATTATTTCCGCCTCTGGCTGCCCCTGCTGGCGGTAGGCTGCGTAGTGGCGGGCACGGTGTTTTTGTTCTTTGCGCAAATTGCGGCGGGCGTAGGCATGCTTTTGGTAGCCATCGCCATTCTCATTCTGCGACGCCCGATGCTTAAGAAAAATAAAAAGGGCCTGGGGCTCTACCGCCAGCTCCACGGCTTCCGCATGTTTATTGATCAGGCCGAGACGCCCCGCCTAAAGCGCCTGCTGGAGGACGATCCCGCCTACTTCGAAAAAACCCTTCCCTACGCCGTCGCCTTTAATATGGTTAAAGACTGGACGGGCAAGTTTGACGGTCTTTTCACCGAGCCGCCCCGCTGGTACCATGCCTATCCGCATACGAGCTCGGGAAGGGGGAGCTTTCACAATTTTGCCGAGGGTTTTGACACCAATGTGCGGGAGATCCAAGGAGTGTTTATGAGTACGCCGGCTAGTAGCGGAGGTAGCGGTGGTGGATTTTCGGGGGGAAGTTCCGGCGGTGGATTTGGTGGTGGCGGTGGCGGGGGATGGTAGATGAAATGGCGGGAAGCACTGCCGGCGTGCGCCTTCCGGCGTCATTACGTTCTCCGCCTCGCCCGCCGCACCACTCCATCCATCCGGCTAAAGAAAGCCCCCGGCGCCAGCGCCCGCGCGATGCGTATCAATCGACTTTGCCAGTTGCAGAACACCTCAAATCGTCCCCTTTGGATTCCGTCAATCAATTTAGCGGCAACCTCGTCAGGGGCCAGCAGGCTGGCCTTTTCGCTTAGCGCTCTGGTCTCGGGCGATCCGTCCGCTTCGGCCCGGCGCAGCATGGGCGTATCGGTATCCGGCGGGTAGATGACGGTGACGCCGATTCCATCGTCAGCCGCTTCCATGCGGATGCACTCCGCCAAACCGGTCATTGCAAATTTGGAGGCGGAATAGGCGCTCTGACCGATCAGCCCAATGTAACCGGCCACGCTCGACACAAAGCCGATGTGGCCGCGATCCGCCCGCGCCAGAAAGGGCCAGGCAGCCTGCGTGCAGTAAACCGCGCCAAAAAAGTTGACGTCCATGGCGCAAGTCAGGTCCTCGCGGTCGAGCTCCTTGAGTTTGCCGCGCGCCGAGATGCCGGCGTTGTTAATGAG
>CAYWHT010000510.1:0-3632 GCA_964458135.1 uncultured Saprospiraceae bacterium
CCTTTAGCTAAGGGGGCGAAGTGTTTATGGCATCGAATGGATGGGCCATGAGGTTTGCCTGGCGTTTTGCGCCCGGGTTGAGCGCCCCGCTAGGGGCGATCATGTTGGCAGCCATCTACAATCTCGCCCGCAAACCCGTAAACCTATTTCCCGCCCGGTCATTGCGCACTGCGATCGCCAGGGCCCGCTTGCTGCCGATGATCACGACCAATTGCTTGCCGCGCGTGATGCCGGTATAGAGCAGGTTGCGGTGGAGCAAGAGGTAGTGCGTAGTGTGCAGGGGGATGACCACGCAGGGGCATTCGCTACCCTGAAATTTATGGACGGATACGGAGTAGGCGAGCACCAGCTCGTCGAGTTCGGTAAAGTCGTAGACCAGGGTGCGGCCGTCGAATTCCACTTGCACCTCTTGCTCGATGGGATCGATGCGGCGCAGGTAGCCCACGTCGCCGTTGAAGACCTCCTTGTCGTAGTTGTTCTGGATTTGCATCACCTTATCGCCCGCGTGGAAGCTGCGCCCCAGCTTGATGAGGGGCGCATCGCTGGGGTTGAGGGCCGACTGCAGGCGTTTGTTGAGGTTGCGGTTGCCCGCCAGTCCGCGGTTCATGGGGCTGAGCACCTGGATGTCGCGCAGGGAATCGTAGCCGTAGGCGCGGGGGAGGCGCTTTTTGACGAGCG
The DNA here is from genome assembly GCA_964458135.1 of uncultured Saprospiraceae bacterium. Classification (GTDB taxonomy): domain Bacteria; phylum Bacteroidota; class Bacteroidia; order Chitinophagales; family Saprospiraceae; genus CAYWHT01. The sequence goes on from CAYWHT010000510.1 coordinate 679, forward strand.
CCACGATGGTTTGGGCGATGTGCTCGGGGTCGTCGTCTTCCACAAAGAAAAAATCCCCTTTTTTATCGACGCGGATATCGGGAAACCGTCCGGCATTGATGCGGTGGGCGTTGGTGATGATCCGGGATTGTGCGGCCTGCCGGAAGATGTCGGTCAGGCGGCTCACGGGCACCCGTTCGCTGGCGATGAGGTCTTGGAGCGTGCTGCCCGCCCCCACGCTCGGCAGCTGGTCGGCATCGCCTATTAACAATACCCTGGCGTAGCCGGGCACCGCTTTCAGCAGGCTGTATAACAATACGGTATCGATCATGCTGGCTTCGTCGACCACGAGGAATTGGCAGTCGAGCGGGTTATCGTGCCGCTTGCGGAAGCCGCCGATACTAAAGTCGTATTCCAGCAGGCTATGGATGGTGCTGGCTGCGCGCCCGATGATTTCGCCCAGGCGCTTGGCGGCGCGGCCGGTGGGTGCGGCGAGCAAAATTTTGGGGTGCTGCGTTTTCGCGATCTCCAGGATGACGCGTGTGATGGTGCTTTTGCCGGTGCCGGGCCCGCCGGTGAGGATGTGGAGTTTGTGGGTTAGCGCCGCGCTGACGGCCCGGCGCTGCCCTTCCGACAGCACGATGCCGAGGCGGTGTTCGGCGCCTTCCAGTTGGCGCATCGGCTCGGGGAAGCGGGTGGCGGGCGGCGCCGCGCTCAGGCGCTGAATTTCGCGGGCGATGCCCTGCTCGCTGAGGTAGAAGGCTTTGAGCCAGATGAAAGGTTGGCTTTCCCCCTCGTATTCCATGGCTTCGAGGACGATGCGGTCGTCGGCGGCGATGTGTTGCAGCCTTTCGGCGATGCGTTCGGCGGGCACTTCGAGCAGTTGGCGGGCGCGTTCGAGGAAGTCGGTTTGCGGGTAGCAGGTGTGGCCGTCGTCGGCCAGTTTAGAGAGCACGTATTCCACGCCCGCGTCGATACGCAGCTCGGATTGCGGGTCGATGCCCAGCTTGCGGGCGGTCTGGTCGGCCGTCTTAAAGCCGATGCCCCAGACGTCGCGCGCCAGCTGGTAGGGATTGTCTTCGATGATGCGGCGGCTGTCGTCGCCGTAGATCCGGTACACCTTTTGCGCGTAGGTGGGGTTGATCTGGTGGCTCTGCAGAAAGAGCATAAGCTCTCGTACCGCCTTCTGTTCGGTCCAGCAGGCGGTGATGCGCTCCAGCCGCTTGGGCCCGATGCCGTCGATCTCGAGCAGGGCCTGCGGGTTGGTGTCGATGACCTCGAGGGTTTGCTCGCGGTGGTGCGTTACGATGCGCTCCGCGAATACCGGCCCGATGCCCTTGATCATGCCCGAGCCGAGGTAGCGCTGTATCCCCTCCACGGATTGCGGCGGCTCCACGCGGTATTGTTCCACCTGAAACTGAAGGCCGTAGTTGCTATCCTCCCGCCACTGGCCTTCGCAGCGCACGCTCTCGCCTGCCTGCACGCTCGGCATCGTCCCCACGATGACCACCAAATCGCGCCGGCCGCGCACCTTGAGGCGGGCGACGGTGAAGCCGTTCTCGGGGTTTTGGAAGGTGAGGCGTTCGATGTAGCCGGAGATGGTGTCGAGGTTCAAGGTGGTTGCGTTTTTGTGCCGGGTTACTTTTTGGGGTTGGGCTGGGAAAGGCCGGTTGTGGGGTTTTTTGGATGCTTTGCGCCCCACCCAACATCAATTTATCAAATTTCGGGAGAAGGAGGAAGAGCGGGGAAGTATTCCGGAAAAGATGAAAGCCAATTTCCCGTTCCGTGCAAAAAACCGAAAAAATATTTTGCAAAGAAACCGAAAAAATTTAATTTGGTATTTAATGATTGGCATCAAACATTAACAACATTTCCCTCCCGATTAGCCGACCGGCAAGGTCGGCCGGATAAGGACAGAGGCTATCCAGTACAAGAAGAAAGTTCCAATGGTTGCGACGGCCTTACACCACGGTAGACAGCGGTAGTAAGTACGCTACTTTTGCGCCCGTTTGACCGAAAGCCGGGGCGCCGGATTCGGCGGTAATGTGAATACGCAGGTTCGCGTTCAGGGTGTGGGGCCGCAAGAACTACCTATTGAATGAGAGGTATGCAGATACTATGTATACCCTGACCGGATATTTGCATAAGTATAGAATCAGGACCCTAACACCAATAAACGGTTAAACAAATTAACCCCTTACGATGACCAAAATTCGTTACCTCAAAATCCGATTTGCCAACCGCATTATGCCGCGGGCCATTCCTTATTTTCGGGCGGCGGTCATCGAGGCCACGCGGCGGCGGTCGTCACTCTTTCATAACCACGCCGGCCCGGCGGGTTTTTATTACCGCTATCCGCTCATCCAGTACAAGGCCACCGACCGCAAGGCCAGCATTATCTGCCTGGAAGACGGTACCGACGACATCCACTATCTGTTCCAGCTACGGGAGCTCGACCTGCAGGTGGGCGACCGGCGCGAGCGCTTCGAAGTAGAGGACGTCCTGCTGCGCTACCACCAGTTGCAGACCTGGCAGGCCGGCTTCGACTACGCCCTCAAAGACTGGCAGGCCCTCAACCAGGACAATTTCCGGCGCTACGCGCAACTCACCTCGGAGGTGGAGCGCCTCCAATTTCTGGAAAAGATGCTCCTGGGCAACCTGCTCACCCTGAACCGCAGCTTGTGCCCCGAAGAAGGCGACCTGCCCATCGAGCTGTCGATCACCCGGATGAAGGGCCAGCGCTGGCTCCCCTACAAAGGCCAGAAGATCCTGGCCTTCTCGCTCAACTTCCGCACCAACCTGAGCCTGCCGGATTACGTGGGGCTGGGCAAGGGGGTGAGTGTGGGGTTTGGGAGTGTGAAGCGGTTTGGGGGGCGGCACGAAAATTTCGGTCGGCGCCGGAGCGATGCGTCATTTAATAAACCACAAAATCGATGATTATGGAGACGATCACTTTTCATTGTAAGGTCATTACG
>CAYWHT010000511.1:0-3631 GCA_964458135.1 uncultured Saprospiraceae bacterium
GCTGGCTGTGCTGGCTGGAATGGTCCGCAGATGGGTGGGAGGAATGGGATTTTTTCACCCTTTTCCGGGATGGGTTCTCCGTCACGAGAAGCCAAACTGCCCGCCCTGTGAAATACCGGAGGTGAACCTTCGCTTTATTTCACAGGGCGGGCAGTTTGGCTTCGCAGTAGATGAATTCATGCATAATCCGGGTTAATTGCTTTTCTTCCGCATTTGCTCCAAAAAGCGGTATATTTACCGGCATGCATTTGCTCAAGCCACTCAAAATCACCCGTACTAAGCTAGCCCAACGCATCCGCACTTACCGCCGTTGGCATCGCAGCATCTCCGTAGTGCTGAGCGTTTGGATATTTTTGATAGCGCTGACGGGTATATTTCTAGGTTGGAAAAAGCACTGGCGCCCGCTACAGCCGCCTACCCAAAAGGTATCTCCTACCCCTGCGCCCGCCGAATGGCTGCCCCTGGCCGACATCCAAGCCGCCGCCCTATCCGCCATGGAATCCCGTAGCCCCGGCCCCTGGACGGTCGACCGCATCGATGTGCGCCCCGGCAAAGGCATCGCCAAAGTGCGCCTGGATCAAAAAAGCTACGAAGTACAAGTGGAGCTCCATACGGCAAGCGTGCGCTCCGTAGGCCGCCGCCACGCCGATTGGATCGAAGCCATCCACGACGGCAGCATTATTGGCGATACCTTTAAACTTTTGGGCATGAATATCGTCGGTTTAGGCCTGGTTCTCATGATCTTTACCGGTCTGGCCCTTTGGCTGGGGCCGAAAATTATCCGGCGGCGTAAACGGCAGGCTCAATCTTAGTCAATTATTCAAGCAAAAACAAGGGACATCGCCGCGGGCATGCCGCCCTGGCCCATGCCGCGCCAACTATCCCACCACCAACCTATCGCCCCCGCTGCTGCAAGCTCCCCGCTTCGCGCTCCCGATCCAGCCGGTACGTAAAATTCAACCGGATTTGCTGATCACGGCGCCATTGGAAAAAAGACTCTTCTTCGTAACCGGCCTGGTCGATTTCAATGCGGTCTTTGCGGGTGTTAAAAAGGTCTTCTCCACTAAGCGTGAGGGTGCCTTTGCCGTTAAAAATTTCGGTGGAAACGCCAATATCGAAACCGTAATTGGCCAGTCTGCGGCCCTGGGTGGTTTCCCGGGGCGCATCATAATCAAAGGCGGGCTGGACGTCAAAGTTTTCCCCAAGCGCGAGTTTGGTATTGATCTGCCCGTTCCAGGTAAAAGTCTCGGCCGAATACTCCTGCCCTTCAAAAGTACCGTTGGAAGTGGAGCGGAAGAAATTGACGTTTGAATTGAAGTTCCACCAATCGAAAAATTCATAGGAGAGGTTTAGCTCCAAGCCGTAGGCGTCGCGATCCGATAAATTGATGGGAAAGCGAATGGTGGTGCCGTCATCGGCGGGCAGGACAATGCGTTGAATGGTGCCCTCGGTATGCCGGTAATACAGACTGGATAGCAGCGAACCATTTTTGAAATAATGCAAAAATCCGGTTTCCAGTACATTGGAAAATTCAGGGCGCAGATTTGGGTTGCCCACCGAGTTGTTGCGCCGGTCGGTGAAATTGCTAAAGGGAATCAGGCGGCGGAAATAGGGACGGCTGATCCGCCGGCTATAACTAAACTGGAGCTGGTTTTCGTCCGAGAATTTATAGGTGAGCGCCGTGCTTGGGAATAGGCTCAGGTAGTTCTGATCGCTGCCGCCATCGGAGCCCACGAGCTCGGCGAGGATGTCGGAATATTCGGCGCGCAAGCCGGCCTGCAGGGCGAAGTCGCCAAATTCATGGGAGCCCTGGGCGTAGGCGGCGTAGACGTTTTCGGTATACTCCAGGCGGCCGTTGAAATCCGGCAGTGCGACGTAGCTGCCGTCATCTTGTTCTTCCTCCACCAAAAAGTCATTATTCACTTGCCGCAATTCGGTACGCAATCCCGTTTCGAATTTACTATCTTCGCCAATGGGGTGGACATAGTCTGTCTTAAACAGCCAACGACGCTCATCTTCGGTATTGCTGGAGCGTTGGATAAGGGCCTTCTCCCGCAGGTTGCTCGTCTCAACGTAATCGGCCGTCTCGGTATCGTCGTCGCTGATGTATTTGAAATCAACCGTCCACTCCCGGTCCTCGTCAGCGGCGAAGGAGCGCGTGTAGTTGATGGCGCCTTCAATATTAGTTTCGTCTTCCACTTCGTCGTTGTCGCGGAAGGTGCGTTCGATAAGATCGCCCTCGGCGGAAAAGTCACGGTAGGTCACATCGGCAAGCCGGTCTTCTTTGCCGCCGCGGAACAAACCGGAAACGGTAAGCAGGTTCCGGGCGTTGATAAACCAGTCGGCCCCGAATTGAATGTTGCCGCCCCAGCCTACGTGATCCTGATCCGTATCGGTGGTGTAAAAAGATTCCAGGTTGCCTGCGCCGTCGTAAAAGCGGCGGGTGGCCTCACCACCGCCCGGCATATCCCGGTAGTTGAGGCCGAAGTTGGAGAAAAAGTTAAGATCCGACTGCCGGTAGTTGAGATTGTAAGAAGCGCCGTAATCGTGGGGGTAACCGGTGGCCAGGCCAAAGGAACCGTTAAACCCTTTTTCCTGATTTTTCTTTAATAGGATGTTAATGATGCCGCCTTCACCCTGGGCCTCGTAACGCGAGGAAGGATTGGTGATCACTTCTACGCTTTTGATGATATCTCCCTGCAGGCGCTGCAAGGCTTGTACTTCTTCGGCATTAATAAATCCAGATGCCTTGCCGTTGACGAGAATGCGCACATTCTGGCTGCCCCGCAGGCTGATGTTGCCTTCGGTATCGACGTTCAGCGAGGGAATGCGATCGAGTAGGTCGGCGGCCGTCCCGCCCGCGTTGGCCAGATCTTTACCGACGTTGAACACCCGGCGATCCAGTTTCATTTCCATCTGGCTACGCTCGGCGCGCACCTCTACTTCTTGCAACGATACCGCATCTGACACCATTTGAACTTTTCCCAATTTGACGGCTGATTTAGCCTCGGTGACGACGATGCCGGAAATCGTTTTGTCTTTGAAACCCACGTATTCACAAACTGCATAGTATTTTCCCGGCGCAAGGGAAAGTTCGAAGCTTCCCCGAGGGCCGGTTAGCGCATTGTTGACCATCGTACTGTCGGTTTTCCGGTATACCGCTACCGTAGCGTACGACAATGGCTCCCCGGAAGATTTTTTGATCAGGGTTCCGCGCACCGGAACTTTCTCCCCGAAAGAAACGGAGGGTTGGGCGAAAAGCGAAGCGGAAAAGAAGAGTAAACAACCAATAGTTAAAAGGGGGAAGGGCGGGCGATACATATTTGAATGATTTAATTATCAACCACCTAACAGAGCCAATTGGCTATTGTTTGTTGAAGGCTGCTTAGATAGGATTTTGGAAACAAAGCGGGTTGCCCTAACTTTATTGCAAAAGTTTAGCGTGGGAAGTCGATCTTTCCCAAGCTTTTTTCGTACAATAGCTTAAAGAGCTCACGCATACCGTTCTGACCTAACCAAATCGCAGCATTGAAGCCTGCGAATCAAACCATACCTTGAAATAAGTTTCCGCTCTTATTTAGCGATGAGAGATTAATAAGTGTCGTGTTTAGATAGGCTAGCGATTTTTTCT
>CAYWHT010000512.1:0-568 GCA_964458135.1 uncultured Saprospiraceae bacterium
GGAATGCTTTGCGAAAACTTACTGGCATTGACTTTGGATAACGATTTTCCCATTGGGAAGTTGCCGCTTTCCAATTGTAAATAGGCGCAAATCCTCTTCCATTCCCTTGCCGGATCCGATAGCAATTTTTCGAGAATGACGTAGTGTACGCCTTCCTCTTGAAAAGCTTTTAAATAGGCAGGATAATCACTACGTTTTAAATAATCAAAGGGAGCCACCGAGATTTTATGGATTAGTGGAGGCGCCGGTGCATCATTAAGAAACACTTCTTCCGGACTACGGGTTTCAAGCCCGTTGTCGACACTGAATTTGTAGTTAGAAAGGGCCCGGTGAACGGGATGGCGAAAGATCATCACAAAAGCAGGCGCGGGAAAAAATTGTTTGATGCGGTCTACTATAGGAGGGTGATCGGCATAACTCGTACTCTTTTCCAGGATATAGGCTCTTTTTGCCGGCGAAAACCCGGCAAACCAGGTGGATAAATAGTATTCCAGCCCTAATTCGTCAAAATTATCCTTCAAGAAAAATTTGGGCTCCGGCCGAACCGGCCGGTTTAGCTGAATGGCGG
>CAYWHT010000512.1:578-3631 GCA_964458135.1 uncultured Saprospiraceae bacterium
TCCATCATTTGGGCGAGCAGGGTGCTTCCGCAACGCTGGCATCCCAGGATAAAAGCAGCTTTCAATTATTCTTCTGTTCTTTTTGTTTTTGCTCCGGCGCCGGATCGTTGGGTTCGGTCAGCCAGTCAAAATGGAGTCCCGTAAGTGCCTCCAAACCCTTGTTTTTTTTGCGAAAAAGCCCACGGAGCCGTCTCTCCAATGCCGGATCAATTGGCCGGGTTTGCAGGTTGGGGTCCACCACATTTTTTCGCTCGTAGTTGATGCTTTCCCAATCGAAATCCGACTGCAAGCCCAGGAATTGCTCCACCGCTTTTAAGCTTTGGACGATAGCCGGATACTGCAGATCGCTCATCCGGAGAAAAAGGAATTGTTCTCGCCGGAAATGGCGGCGCCAACGCCGAATGTGCTCGGCGTAAAACCCCTGTCTGACGATGCTGGGCTCCACAATTTGATTCCCTTCCTCCATCCATTGGAGTTCCATCTCCACCAATGCTTCGAATGACGGCAGTGCTCCCCGGCAGAGTACCTCGTGCATTCTGAAGCCTTCGTTGTTGGCGTCCATAATCTTGGTCAGCGCTTTATAGTTTTCGTCCTTTTCTTTTTTGCGGTACATGTTATAGGCCGAAAGGGCCCGATTCAGAGGATCCCGCAGCGTAACGATAAATTTGAACTCCTTTCGCAGGCGACTGATCCGTTGGGCCACTTTGGGCCGGTAGATGTAGTTAGGCGTCGCTTCCAGCAACACTTCCGCATCGCCCCGCCGGGGAAATTGGCGCTTGTACCAGGAAACACCCCGGCGATAGCGGGTTTCCCGATCAAAAAAGTGGACTTCCTTGTAGCGGGAGCCCTTAATGGCGGGATGTTGGGTCAGGTAGTAAAAGAGCGAGCTCGTAGCCGCCTTTTGCGCCCCGATGATGAGGGCGTCGGGCAGGGCGATCTTACTGGGAAGAAAGGTGTTGAGCACGAAATCGTACTCCCAGATCCTTCTCTTCTTTTTCGTGTCCTTTGCCATGAAAGCGGTATCATTGCGGTGATTGCAGCAAAACTAAAAATAATTATTCAGACAGCGGGACCCCATGGGCAAAATCCAACGCCACGGCATAAGCGCCAGTATCTTCATGTACACCGGTTTGATACTGGGTTTTATCAACATGACCCTGCTTTTTCCAAAGTTATTGGGACGGGAGATCTTCGGTTTTTGCCAGTTTATGGTGCAATTCAGCACCTTGCTCACCATTTTGGGTTCCTTGGGCATGCCGTCGGTGACGGTGCGTTTTTTTTCGCGTTTTCGCGATCCCGCCCGCCAACACGATGGGTATTTGGGCTTCCACGCCACGGTTATCGCCCTGGGAACGTTTGTAGTCGTCATTGCCCTGTTGGTGTTCCGGCCGCTGATGGTCCGATGGTTTGGTGACGGCCGCTCCGGCACCTACATTGACGAATATTACTGGGGAATCATTACCCTGTTTGTGTTTGCCGCCGTTAATAACATTTTTGTCAGTTACGCCAATGCCCTGCAGCGCCCCCGGGTGCCCATTTTTTTCGGCCAAATCGTCGGGCGGTTGACCGTGCTGCTGCTCATCCTAAGCTATTACTTTAACTGGATCGACCGGTCGGATTTCATTGCCTTGTTCGCGCTAAAACTGCTACCGATCACCCTAGGGCTTCTTCTTTTCATCTTCTGGATTGGTGAATTACACACGCGTTTCAACCCCCAGCTCTTTCGCGGACCGGTATTCCGGGAGATGGCCGAATACGGAGGGTACGCCATCTTTTCCCAGGTAGGCGGGCAGTTGACCAACCGCATCGATATGATCATGCTGGCGGCCTTGCTGTCCTGGGGGGAGGTTGGAATTTACACTGTATTCTATTTTGTATCCACAGTCATTCCCATGGCGCACGAGGGCATGGGGCGCATCGTCAGCCCCATGATCGCCGAATACTGGCAAAAGGGACAACCCGGGGAGGTGGCCGGCCTGTATCGCCGTATGGCCCTTAACAACTGGGTGCCGGCGGTACTCGTATTTATCGGTATTGTAGCCAACCTGGAGAATGCCGTGCTGCTGCTTGGCGAAGAATACCGCCCTGGCACCATGGTAGCCATCTTTTTGGGTTTGGCCCAGCTGGGCCATGTCGTCAACGGCTATAACGGCATGGTGCTCGTTTATTCAAAATATTACCGCTATGACCTAATCTTTAAACTGATTACCGCCGCCATTACGGTGGTTACCAACTTCCTATTTATTAAGTGGCTGGGTTTGACCGGCGCCGCCGTCGCCACGGCCTTGACCATCCTGTTGCGCAACCTTTTGGTGCAGTGGTTTGTCTACCGGCGCCTGAGGATGCATCCTTTTTCCAAGGGCATGATCGGCCTGGCGTTAATCGGAGGAATTGTACTGGCTATCGGACTGTTGCTGCCCCGCTTTCCGGGACACTTCGCCTGGGATATTCTCTTGCGTTCCGGGTTGATGACGCTGGTCTACGGCGGCCTGGTGATCGGGTTCCGGGTGGCGCCGGATGTGACGAATTTCTTTTGGAGGCTGGTGGAGCGGGGGCGTCGGCTGGGTAGATAATTTCACCATGATCCCCTGGAACCTCGCCAGCCAGGCAACCCACAGGGGTCGGTGTTGGAATTGGCCCGCCGGGCTCTTGACCACCGAAAAGGGGCGGATCTGCGGACTAAGAGGTTTAGGATCCTTCCAGCCCGGTCGTCGGCAACCAAAGGTAACTGCTCAACCTTTACAAACTGGGGGACAGGCGCCCAACTCAATAAGAAATGGGCAGGAATGCGCGTTTCCGCTTTCTCATCTGGGCTTGTCCTCACTGGCGCCGAAATTGGTTTTTGCATACCTGCAGGAAACCTCATCTTTAATTTATAGTCCGACAACCCAAAATTTTTGATTGCTGACGTGCTCTTTTTTCAGCTCGCTGCGTTAAAAAGCCTCTCCGATGCTTAGGCATCGCCTGCGTTTTTTGCCCCTGACCCTGCGGTTGGGATCCCGGACTTGCGAGCTAAAAAAATAGCTGCGCCATAATTTCACACCACGCAGTAG
>CAYWHT010000513.1:0-3593 GCA_964458135.1 uncultured Saprospiraceae bacterium
TCGAAGTTTGAAAGCCCCCTTGACGTGCTCCACCCCAATCGCATTCCTTGGTCTTAGAGCCCCAAAGGGGCGAAAGATTACAGCCCAGGGCAGCGCCCTGGGTAATCGAGAGGATGCCAGTTGGTGAAGCCCTGAAGGGGCGACACAACTGCTGGGGCTCTGCTGGTGGAGAAGTTGAGGGGGGGGGAGAGGGTTACAGGGAAATCACGTTTTTCCTTGGAATGAGCGCTAAGCGCTTCGCAAAAACGCTAAGAACATTTGCCACCACCACGAGCAACCACCACAGCCGGAACGTGGGCCGGAGGCCCGCGTTGCTACGGCAGCCCAACAATTCAACAATTCCCTGGCCCGAAATCGCCCAATTTTCCATACATTTATAGGTCTCGAAAACTCATTAATCCATGGATCTCAGTCCGGTCATTATCGCCATACCGATGTACTTCACCCTGATGGGGATCGAATTGGTGTACGAGGCGGTGACGCGCAAGAAGACCTACCGCCTTAATGACGCCATCACGAATATCAGTACGGGGGTGCTGCAGCAGCTGACGGGCACCTTTATGAAAATCGTCACGATCGGCATTTACGTGCTGGTCTTCGAGACGCTGGCCGTCTGGCAATTGGGAGCCAATTGGTGGACCTTTGCGCTAGTTTTTATCCTTTACGATCTATGCTATTACTGGTCTCACCGGCTCGCGCACGAGATCAGCCTGTTTTGGGGCGGGCACGTGGTGCACCACCAGAGTGAAGACTTTAACCTTTCGGTGGCCCTGCGGCAAAGTTCCACCTCCTTTATTTGGAGTACTCCTTTTTATCTGCCGCTGGCGGTGTTGGGTTTTGATCCGGTGCAGTTTGTGCTGGTGGGTGGTTTGAATTTGCTTTATCAATTCTGGATCCATACCGAGCACATCAACCGCATGCCGCGTTGGTTTGAGGCCGTCTTCAACACACCCTCCCACCACCGGGTGCACCACGGGCGCGATCCGAAGTATATCGACCGCAATTACGCCGGGGTTTTTATCATCTGGGACCGGATGTTCGGCACCTTCAAGGCCGAAGAAGAACGGCCCCATTACGGCATCACCCGCCCCCTCAACAGTTGGAATCCGGTCTACGCTAATTTCGCTCACTATATCGATCTGTTTAAAACGGCCCGGCGGGCGCATAATGTTCGCGACGCCCTCGGCATCCTCTTTCGTCCTCCGGGATGGGCGCCGGAATATCTGGGGGGGCCGCAGTATCCCAAAGAGGTTAATGACGGTTACCACAAGTACGACCGCCACCCCAATTCGGTTTGGATGAATTTGTATATCCTCACTCAATTTCTCGTCGCCCTCGGCATCAACGCTTTTTATTTTTTCGGCAACGACTCGTTCGACTGGCTGACTAAGACGCTCTTTGCCGTCTGGATCGTCGTCACCACCCTGATGTTCGGCTTTTTATTCGAATCGCGGAAGCGTTGGTTGATGGCCCTGGAGGTTATTCGCTTGCTGTCGGCGCCCCTGGGGGTTTACGGATTGAGCCTGGCGGGTTTTACGGCGCCGGGCTGGTTGCTGCTGCTCGCGGCGGGTTATGCTTTGCTTAGTCTGGCGGCTTTCCGGTGGATTACCATTCGGAATGCAGTCTTTGCGGTAGAACGGGAAGCGCGGGTGGAGCCGGTGGGCCTGGAAGAATGATGGTTCATTGACTGCGCCGCTCTTCCGCAGATCGTCTAGTCCTTCTACCGTCTCCTTCTTCTACCGTCACCAAATACCCCACAACGCCAACACCGTCAAAAAACCCACCACCGCCACCATCGTCGTCATCATCGTCCAGGAGCGGAAGGTTTGTTTTTCACTCAATCCGAGGTACTGACTCACCAGCCAGAAGCCGCTGTCGTTGACGTGGGAGAAGATCGTCGCTCCCGAAGCGATGGCGATGACCAGCATGGCCAGGTCGACTTCACTAGTTGAGGCGCCGGCGAGCAGGGGCGCGACGAGCCCCGCCGAGGTGATCATGGCGACGGTAGCCGATCCCTGTACGACGCGAATCAAAACGGCCGCCAGGAAGGCGAAGACGAGCACCGGTAGCCCGAGATCCGTCAGTGAGCGGGCGAGCATCTCCCCCGCCCCGGTGTCGACCAGCATCTGTTTGAAGACCCCCCCCGCCCCGGTCAGCAGGATGATGGTGCCGGCGGGCATCATCGATTTGCTGGTAATTTCAAAGAGCTGGCTTTTGGTGAGCCCGCGCCGGATGCCCAGCAGGTACCAGGCCAGCAGGTTGGCGAGGATAAGCGCGCTAAAAGGGTGACCCAACAAAGCGATTGCCCCCCGCAAAGCGCCTTCCTCCGGTACGGGCAATAAGCCGCTTTCCGCCAGGGTATTCAGCAAAATTAACACGATGGGCAGGGCGATGATGGCCAGGATCATTCCCACCGGGGGCGGTTCCGCTTCGGTGGTTGCTCCTTCGGTCATTTCGGGCGCTTCGAGCGGGATGCGCCGGGCGATGTAGCGGCCGAAGAAAAGACCGCCGACCAGGACCGCGGGAATGCCCGCGATGAACCCCAGAAGGATCACCCAGCCCAGGTCGGCGCCGATAATGTCGGCCACCGCTACGGGTCCGGGCGTGGGCGGGATGAAAGCGTGCGTGATGGCCAAACCCGCCAGCAGCGGGATGGCGTACAACAGCAGCGACTTGCCGCTCTGCCGTTGCAAGGCGTAGATCACCGGCACCAGGATGATGAAGGCCACGTCAAAAAATACGGGAATGGCAATGACGAAACCCGAAAACACCATGGCGAGGGGCGCCCGCCGGATGCCCATGGCGCCGATCAGAGCGTGGGCGATGGCGCCCGCCCCGCCGGTGTGTTCCAGGATGGCCCCGAACATGGCCCCGAGGCCCACCACCGTAGCCACGAAGCCCAGCGTGCCGCCCATGCCTTCCTGCATGGTGGCCAGGACTTGCGTCGCGCTTTGTCCGGCTACCAGCCCTACCACAATGCTGGCGATCAGCAGGGCGAGAAAGGCGTTGAGCCGGAAATAGAGAAGGAGAAGGAGTAAGAGGGCAATGCCGAAGAGGACGGAGAGGAGGAGCATAGAATGAGACTTGGGTTGATGCTAAGGTACGGGAAATAGGTGGTTGTTGGTATTTTGTTGGGGTAGTGAAGCGTATACCCTGAACTTTAGTGAACCCAATAGCCTGACGAAATTCTTTCGAACAATGGAAGGGTGAGCCCACTGCGTACCGAGAAAATTATTAAAGTGATAGCTATTAATGACAAATTGATAGGGCAACAGCGGCCCTGCGAACGGATGTTTGCCGGTGAAAAAACATGGCAAGGCTGTTTTTATGGGCAATAACGCTTTCAGGGCAAAAGGGGTACAGTATATGGTGTTGAACCCATTGCGGGTTTAGTAGTTGGCCTCCAAATTGCAATTTTCGACTCAAAGACCAAACCCGCAATGGGTTCGTTGGTATAAGTAAAACCCGAAATAATAAATGAACAGACCGACGAAACTTGTAATAATTGCTTTTTGCATCGTCAAATTAGCTCTTCATCTAATAGCTGACAGCAATTCAGGTTTTCAAGGAGACGAACTGCTACATATTGAAAC
>CAYWHT010000514.1:0-3588 GCA_964458135.1 uncultured Saprospiraceae bacterium
GTTCGATAATCAGGGGGTCTTCCTGCAGGGCTGCCCGGAGCGACAATTCCCGGGTTTCGTAACCGAGGTACTGGACGACAACTTGGCCGGTATCCTGCGGAATGCCAATCAGGGTGAAATAGCCGTCGGGATTAGTGGTGGCGCCCAAACTGCTGCCTTTCACCGCCACGGAAGCGTAGGGCAGGGTTTCTTTATTACTGCCGTCAATCACTTTGCCACTGAGCGTGTAAGTCTGGTCGGAAGCTTCCTGGGTGGCCGCCACCCAGGACATTCCGACAAACGAGAACAAAAAAATCCATTTTGCACGTATCATGAATCTTAATTATTGCGGTTGTTTCGGAATTGGTTGCGCATTTCTTCCTGCAGGGCTTGGTATTCTTTGTACTGTTCGTCGGTCAGCACTTCTCTAACTTCTTTTTCCTTATCGCTGCGTAGCGATTTCAATTTGCGCATGGTGCGGAAGGAGCGCCCTTCGCCGCGAAGGTCTTCGAGCTTGCGGGCGTACTTCAGGTTGATATCGTGCATAGCTTCCTGCTGTTCCTCGTCGAGCTTTAGCTTTTCGGCCTGCATTTCGGTTTGTTTTTCCACCCTTTCCTCGAGGGAGAGATCCCGCAGGTCGGTGCTGTCTTGGGCGGCGGCGCTTTGCTGATGCGCCAGCATCAGCGTACCGGTCAATGCGGCGAAAGCCAGCAGACGTAGGGAGAAATTTTGAATCTTCTTCATGAGTTCAATGCGTTTGAATGGTTATGAAATCGATTCAAAATTCGGGCGAATAGGGCCTGCGGGCGGAAAAAGCAGACCGAAGCGGAAGAAAGGGCGGGTCAGCCGTCCGGCTCAGGCGGTGAACCATTCCTTAAATATCCCGGCGCGCTCCTTGCTGACGATAACTTTGCCGGAAAATTCGGGATGCAGTTTGAGCAGCAGGCGGCCGTTGAAATACTGGTGGATATTGTTTATGGCCGATTTGGCGGCGAGAAGCTGGCGGTTGACGCGGAAGAAATCACGGGGCGGCAATTTTTCGGAGAATTCTTCCAGGGTGCCGTTGAGGAAATAGGTTTTGCCGGCGAAGGTGCGCAGGGCAAGGTTGCCGTGTTCGATATACAGATAGGCAATTTGGGTGACGGGCAGGGGAATGAGTTGGTCTTTGTAGGGAATGAGCAAGTTAGAAGGGTAGGGGGTGTCTTGTGGGCGTATTTGTTCGAGCAGGTTTTGCAGGCGGCTCCACTGGGCGGATTGGCTGAGTTGGCGGTATTTATTCAATGCACGGGCGAGTTTGGCGCCGTCGACGGGTTTGAGCAGGTAATCGATGCTGTTGACGCGGAAGGCTTCCAGAGCGTATTCATCGTAGGCGGTGGTGAAAATGATGGGGGCGGGAATATCGGTGTATTTAAAAATTTCGAAGGCGGAACCGTCGGAGAGGTGAATGTCGAGAAAGACGAGCTCGAGCTCCGGCTCCGAATGGTTGCGAAACCATTCTACGGTGCTGGAGATCGCGTCGAGCTCGGCGAGCAATTCGATGCCGGGGTCGTAATCGTGCAAGAGGGCTTTCAGTTCTTGCCGGGCGGCAAATTCGTCTTCGATAATGAGGGCTTTCATACGCTAAGGGGGATTTTAACGGTAAAACATCCATTCGCTTTGTTGATGATGACCTGCCGGCCGAAGAGGTGTTCGTACCGGCGACCTAAGCTGTGCAAGCCGGTGCCCGCGGAGGGCGCCGCCCCCATTTTGGGTAAAATTTTATTGCGGACCAGGAGGACATTTTCTGCTTCCAGATAATCGATACGAAGCACCAAGGGGTCGGATTTGCGGATGACGTTATGCTTGACGGCGTTTTCCAGCAACTCCTGCAAGGTAAGTCGCAGGACGGCTTTTTCCTCGATGGTTTCCGGAATGTCAATTTCCAGCCCGATGATGCCGCCGTAGCGTTCGTTGAGCAGGGCGCGGTAGCGCTGCAGGTTGTCGATTTCGGAGGCTACCGTGACGATTTCCTGTTGGTTGGATTGCAGGTTGTAGCGCAAGAATTCGGAAAGCTGATTGACGTAGGTCATGCTTTTTTCCGGATCGGTGCGCGTAAGGTAGTTGATGGTGTTGAGGGAGTTGAAGAGCACGTGAGGCGCCACTTGATTGCGCAGGTTGTTGAACTCGGCCCTGGCCTTGTCGGCCTCGGCGGTTTTACGTTTGACGAGATTACTTTCGTGCTCTTCCAGCAGCAATAGAATTTTGGCGGTCAGCATGACCAGGATGGTGGAAAGCAGGTTGCGAATCAGATAACCGCCCCGTACAAACGACGGGCGGTAATCGGGCTGAAATACCCAGATGTCTAGAAGGCTGAACAGCCAGGTGGCGAAAATAAATCCGAATAAGTTGGCGGCGATCAGCGCCAATGTATTGCGCAATGACCACTGGAAAAGCCTGCGCTGAGTATTCATATAAAAGAGACCAAGGGTAAATAGAAAGGTGAGAAAAGTTTGCAACAGATAGCCCGGCAGATCAAATTCCCAAAACGTGAAGAACAGATTTTCCCGCGGGCGCAGGGCGAACAACAGTTTGGGGGCATTGATCAAAACGGTAATGCCGAGGGCGCTGAGGAGAATGATCTTGTTGTTGAGGCTTTTTTTGAGCATGGTATTCGTTCCACTAAGGTCTTAGCTCGACTCCAAATTCGTCAATTTATTCCGTGTCCAGGTGGTTCTTCAATCCGAAGCTGTCCTATCCTGCGGTGAAGCCGCTTTTTCTCCGCCCGAAACCTCCGTGCTGCAATATTTATTCAGCCCCGTGCAATCTTTGTACGGGCGGATAATGCGAAATTCCAGTAGTTTGAAATATGGGTGAGCAAACAGCTTTACCCGCCGGTAGTTTCGAAACATTGCTCCACGGTGCGGATGGTCGATGGGCTTGAGCAACCTCCAGGTCAATCTTCTGCGGAAGGCGTCTCCTCCTCGGCTTTAATCCTCAGCAAAGCCCGGCCTTTGTTCTTGGGGTCCTCCACGTATTCGTGGGCTTTGGCGATGTCGTCGAGCTCGAAGAGCTGGCCGATAGGCAGCCCGCGCCAACCGTTTTCCAGGGCTTTGAGGATGGCCTTGGCTCCTTTTTGTCTGACATCGGCGGGAAAGTTATCGCTACCGATGAAGTAGATGGAAACATTCTTGAAGATAAGGGGCCAGACTTGAAAATCGGCCACGGGTTTATTGGTTGCGTAGCAGGCGATAGAGCCCATATTTTTGAGCAGGGCGACGTTCTTTTTGATGTTGGCGCTAAAAGCGACTTCGATGATGTGGTCGATGCCGATGGGAAAGAAATTGGATATGCTTTCGACTAAATCCACGTTATTGATGAAGACGTGTTCGGCGCCGGCGTCGCGGGCCTCCTGCATTTCCGCTTCGTTGGTGACGGTGGCCAGGACGGTGGCGTCGGCCCGTCCGGCGAGTGCGACAGCGCATTGCCCCACCGATCCGCCCCCACCGTGGATGAGGATGGATTTTTTTTTGATATTTTCCACCAGGTTTACCGCGCGGTAGGCCGTGATCCCGGGAATACCCATTTGTGCGGCTTGCTCCATCGGCACTTTGTCGCTGATCTCCACTACCT
>CAYWHT010000515.1:0-3251 GCA_964458135.1 uncultured Saprospiraceae bacterium
CCGCAGGAGTCGGCGTCAAACATGTATTCAGACTTGGTATAGCCGATGCGCCGGATTACGTCGCGCGCTATTTTCTGAACGTCGAGGTAGACATTAGACTTGACCTCGCCGGCCAAAACGACCTGGCCGGTAGTAACCATGGTTTCACAAGCCACCTTCGACTTTTGGTCGAAAGCGAGAAAATGATCAACCAGCGCGTCCGAAATTTGGTCCGCTACTTTGTCCGGGTGTCCTTCTGAGACAGATTCTGAGGTGAAAAGATAGGGCATATCTATCTACATTATTTTGATGAAAAAAATAACTCGAACTTATAATAAAGCCCGGCAGTTGGCCGGGGAAGACATCGAATCCTGATCGTGGTGGAAGGTGGGCGCTACCGGATTTGGCAGGAAAGTAGAGAACGTTTTCCGTCCTTGAGGTGAATCAGACCTTCCAGTTGGTCACCAATCGCAACGGGGCCCACGCCGGCGGGTGTTCCCGTGTAAATCAGATCTCCCATCTGCAGTTTAAAAAAGCGGGACAGGTAGACGATGAGGTCTTCTATTGAGAAAATCATGTCCCGGGTGTTGCCGTGCTGGACCCGCTGTCCGTTCTTAAAGAGTTCGAAGACCATCGCATTCCGGTCGAGTTGTTTCAGGGAAACAAATTCTCCCAGCACTGCAGAGCCGTCAAACCCTTTGGCAATTTCCCAGGGATGGCCTTTCGCTTTGCAAGCTTTTTGCAGATCGCGCGCGGTGAAGTCAATACCCAAGGTGACCTCTTGGTAATAATCCGCCGCAAATTCGGGCTGTACGTGCCGGCCATTCTTGGCGATTTTTATGACCAATTCACATTCGTAATGCAGGTCATTGGTGAAATCCGGATAATAGAACGGCTTCTGATTTACTAAAAGAGCTGAGGCCGGCTTCATGAAGACGACCGGACGCTCCGGGACCGGATTATTTAATTCCCGGGCGTGATCTACGTAATTGCGCCCGATACAAATAATCTTCATTTATTGTTAATGGACTAATCAGCTTATTGTTTACTTTTTGTCATTTTGTCGAATCGGACGACTAATTTAGGTGCACAATGATAACAGTATTTCCGATAAACTTTAAATTTTCTACCGAAAATATGTCCGCAATTTTCATAATTCACAGAGTCTCAGGCATCGAATCGAACATTCAATAAGCCGGTTAATTCCTTGACTTCGCGTATGGTTTCCTGCGCTTTTTTCCGTATTTCGGCGGAAGAGGCTTTGATCCGGTTTTTGACTTCTTTTTTATTGGCCAGCAGCTCCGCCTTTTTTGTTCTGGCTTGGGTGCTGATTTCCACGAGGGCCTCGGCTACGGCTTCTTTGAGATCGACGTACTTGAGTTGGCCATTGTCGTAATCTTCCCGCAAGCTTTCGTAGGCTTGCACCTTCTGACTGGCGCGCAGCAATTCGAAGAGGTTTTGCAGGCCGGAGCTGATGCCGCCATCGGTTTGGTCGCCGCTATCCGTTACGGCCGAGCGGATTTGTTTGCGGATGCGTTTCTCTTCGGCAAACAGGTTGATGTAGTGTTTTTCTCCCAGGCTTTTGCTCATCTTCCGGCTGGGATCGGCCGGGGAGAGAATCTTTGGAGATTCCGTAAACAAGGGTTTGGGCAAGACAAACACTTCTTTGCCCACCTTGTGATTAAAGCGCTGGGCGATGTCGCGCGTTAACTCCAGGTGTTGTTCCTGATCTTTACCCACCGGCACGTAGTCGGCCCGGTAAATCAGAATATCGGCCGCCTGTAAGACCGGATAGTCCAATAGCCCGGCCGAGATGAAGTGATCGGGGCTTTCTTCGTCGGCCTGGGCGCTTTTGTCCTTGAACTGGGTCATCCGCAACAGCTGACCGTAAGACGTAAAGCAATTAAATACCCAGCACAACTCGCTATGTTCGGGTACGAGCGACTGGATAAAGAGGTTTTCCGGCCGGATGCCGGTGGCCAACAGATTGAAGATGAGCTCCCAGGTATTTTCCCGGAGTTTCTTGGGCTGGTAAGTCATCGTCATGGCGTGGTAATCTACCACCCCGTACAGACAATCGTATTGATCCTGCAGCTGCACCCAATTTTTTACGGCGCCGAAGTAATTGCCGAAATGCATATCGCCAGTAGGCTGAATACAGGAAAGTACTTTCTTGCTCGGTTCCATCAAAGGCTGTTTTTCTCTTAATCGAAAGCGGCGATCAGGGAAATTTCAATATTGACAAATTTGGGTAAATTGACCACTTCCACCAACTCCCGAGCCGGTGCACTGGCCTCGTTGAAGTATTGGGAATAAATGGAATTGATCCGGCCGTATTCGTTCATGTCGTTGACGAAGACCGATACCTTGATAACGTGGTCAAAAGTCAATCCCGCTTCTTCCAGGATGGCCTTGATATTCTCCATGACCTGCTGGGTCTCGGCCTCCAAATCGTCGGTTACCAGTTCGCCCGTGGCGGGGTTAATGGCGATTTGGCCGGACATGAAGAGCGTGTCATTGTGAATGACGGCCTGGTTGTAGGCGCCGACGGGATCCGGTGCATTTTTCGTTTTGATGATCTTTTTCATGTGTGGTTATTGCATATTAGAAATACGAAAAGCCCCGCATCGCTGTTGGTTCGATGGGAGCTTCCGAGATTTTTGCCCATGTTTGAACTGGCTTAATCCTCTTCTTCGGCCTTAATCAGCAATTTTCCGCGGTAGTACATGTTGCCGTCCTCGTCGTAGTAGGCGCGATGGTACAGGTGCCGCTCTCCGGTAGTCGGGCAGGTGGAAATTTGCGGAAGGTTGGCCTTCTTATGCGTTCTGCGCTTATTTTTGCGTTGCTTGGAAGTTTTACTCTTCGGATGTGCCATTATTGCTTCCTGTTTTTTATTAGTGCTTCGGGCACTAGTTGTTACTCCTTAGATTTTTTAATTTTTCACCGAGCAGCGTGTTTTTTTCGGTGGGCTGCTCTTCGGAGCCCCGCAGATAGTTGAGCATGCGCTGGTCACATACCTGGTCTTCATCCTCTTCGCAGTTGTACACTTTGATCATCGGTATGGCCAATATGACAAACTCGTAGACGTATCTGGCGACGTTCAGAGACTGGGCCTCGGGACTGAGGTAGGTCACCTCGGCTTCTTCCAGCTCCTGCTCCTCGCTGAATTTCACCATTAGACGTTGCCGGCCGCTTACCGGTAGATTGATCTCCGCCAGACAACGGTCGCAATCGGTGCGCACCGTTCCCGTAAAATCAAACTCCAGGATCAG
>CAYWHT010000515.1:3261-3586 GCA_964458135.1 uncultured Saprospiraceae bacterium
ATCAGCAAATCCGGCCTTTTGTCCAGGCTCATCTTTAAATCGATGGCGCCCTCGGCTACCGGTGATTCCTCAAACTGACGAAAAAAGGCCCGGTCGACGTGAAATTCAAATTCATGGACACCGTTACCTAACCCCCGAATCGGGATTGAGTACTGTATCAACTCGTCCATTATTAAAGAACTTTGGTAAAAAGCGGATGCAAAGATAAACGTTTTTAACCGGAAAAGCGAGGCCCCGATCGGCTTTTTGTTTCTGGGGCCGTACATCCAACCGGCTAGTGCTTCGGGAACTAGTACCCTGTGTAATAAGTAGCTTTGCGCTTTGG
>CAYWHT010000516.1:0-3585 GCA_964458135.1 uncultured Saprospiraceae bacterium
CAGGGCGCTGCCCTGGGCTAAGGTGTGATTGCCCTACAGGCAATCTCTTAGCAATTGCCTGAAGGGCAATGACAAAACAGCCCAGGGCGAGGCCCTGGGTTAAAGGAGGGTAATGGATGTTTTATTAGAGTATTCATAGGGTCAAGGCCCTACGGAGCGTAGTGATAGACATAGTCCAGCGTTTGATCCAGCGCTGCCGTCTTACGGCCGCCAAAGACATCGAAAAAGGGCGGGGTTAGTAGCCCTGGGGTGACCCGATGTTCCAAATGGATAGGCCATGAAGTTGACCTGGCGTTTTGCGCCCGGGTTGAGCGCCCCGCTAGGGGCGATCATGTTGGTAGCCATCGATGGGGAAAGATGGGGTTGGAGCTCCGTAGGAGCGTCAGGTTTCGATATATCGCTCCTACGGAACTCCGTTCCTTTCAGGGGTTGGTGAAGCATTAGCCCAAAATCAGGGAAAATACCACCTCCTTCCAGCCGAAAGCCCTAACCCCCCGAGCTCTCCATTCGCCTCCATCTACGCAACCTCCGGCCCTGCGGCAGCGCCATCAACAATCCCGCCGCCAGAATGCCCGCAACACCCAGGTATTGAAAGGGCGCCATGGATTCGCCTAGTAGCAGGGCGTTCAGCCCCAGCGTCCAGGCGGGCTCCTGGCTGCTCAGCAGGGCCGAGCGGGCCGAACCCAAGAAACGGATGCCGACCACCAGGCCCGTAATGCCGATAAAGGAGGAGAGCGCACCCATGGAAAGACCCCACAACCAACCTTCCGGGTCGGATGCGGGCGACGTTTCCTGTACCGACCAAACGACTAAAAACAATACGGCCATGACGCGAAACATGATCCGGATGTGGAAAAGCAGCGAGTGGTCCGGAACAAGCAAGCGGGGCTGCAGGTAGTAAAAGATGGCAAGTAGTAGCGCGGCCATAAAAGCGGCTACGATGCCGCTCGCATGACCTGCCAACGGGCCCGCCCCCAGAACGATCACCAAACCGGCGAGGTTAAGACCCAGAGCCAGCCAGAATCGGCCCGAAGGGCGGTAACCGTGGATGAGCACCGACAGGAGCGTCACCCAAACCGGAAAAGTGTAGTAAATCGCGGAATAGAGATTGGCCGAAAGCAGCGACAAGCCCAACAGCATAAAAGTGGCGACTAACCCGTAAATCAGCCCCAGGACCGACATCCGACCTAAAGACGGTAAATCCGCCGCATCCTCCCGGGGTAAAAAGCAAAAGAGCAGCTCCATCAAAGCGGAAGCCGTCAAAAAGCGAATCATCAGGAGGTCCAGCGGGCTGAGCCCGGCCCCGTACGCTTGTTTGGCCAAAAAGGGCATGATGGCGAAACAGCCTACGGAAGCCAATATGCCGGCCCATCCGATTACTTGTTGGTTTAATTTCATACAGACTGGTCTGTTTTTAAAGGGTAAAATTTTTGTCCCTCCTCCGGCCCCAAAAAATCCTTTTGCAGCCCGAAGGATATTTTTGAGATGGCTTCTAATCCTAATTCAAAAACAAAATGGCGTAGGATGGATCCTGTAGATTTCTGATAATCAAGCAATTTTGTCCTGACCATCCGTCAATCCCTATTAATCTTGGTATAATCCAGATGGAATCGCAGCAAGCTCAGCGCCGTCTGCTTAGCCGTTTGGATCGGCTCTTCATTTTTTAAAATCCGGGATTGCGATATCGCCCCGTCAAAAAGCAGCATGAGGCGATCCGCCATTTGATCGGAATCCGGAAGTTGCAGGGCCCGGGCAATATTCTGGAAATGGAGGCGCATTTCCCGGTTGTAGCTTCTGACTTCGGCGAGGATCAGATCGCGGTCCTGCGGATTTTCGGCCAGTATGTTGGAAAAGCTGCAACCCGTGTAGTCCTCCCGCGCCAGCCATTCACGCAGGTATCGGAAGGTCAGCTCCAATCGCTCCTCCGGCGTTTTCCCTTGCTCGACAAAGGGATAGAGCTCGTCAAACCACCGCTGGTGGCGCCGCCGCAAATAGGTCACACACAGTTCATCTTTGGAAGCAAAATGCTGGTACAGGGAGGCTTTCGCCACCTGGGCCTCCTTGATGATCTGATTGATGCCGGTGCGATTATAGCCTTGGCTATAAAATAACCGGCAAGCCGTTTCGATGATGCGTTCTCTGACGGTATCCGGCATATTAATGAGGTTGAATGATTAACTTACCGATAAACTGTTTTTGCTCAAAATACTGTTGGGCCTCCAACAGCTGCTCCAACCCAAACGTTCGGTCAATGAGCGGCCGGATACGCCCCGATTCGGCCAGGGTGCGCACCCGCTCGAAATCTTCCGGCATGCCGATGGAGGAGCCCAGCAGATTGAGATGACGCAAGTAAAGGGTGCGCAGATCCAGTGGAGTGAGCACCTCCGCAATGGCGCCGGAGTTGACAAACGCGCCCCCTTTCCGCAGCGTGTGGAGCGCCAGGCGGAAGATGGGCCCGCCCACGACATCGGCCACCACATCTGTTCCTTCCCACCAGCCGATCCGTTTCAATTGCGTCTCCAACTCTTCTCCATCCCGCCGGATGATGTGATCCGCTCCCAATGCCAGAAGGGCCTCCGCCTTATCCGATTGGGTGATGGCCGCCACTTCCGCCTCCCGGGCTTTCGCCAATTGCACCAACGCGCTGCCCACGCCCCCGGATGCTCCGGCGATCAGGATCTTCTGACCGGCCTGCAGACCGGCGCGCGCCAGCATCCCCTCCGCGGTATGGTAGGCGCAGATAAAGCTGGAAGCTTCCGCAAAGCTCAGCTGCTTGCTGATGGGGTAGGCGTTTCCGGCGGGCACGCTCGCGTATTCCGCAAAGCCGCCGTCGCGCTCACTGCCAATGATGCCGGCTTCGTACAGCGCCTCCCGCCCCGGAGCGTCGGCGTACAAGACCATATTGACCATGACGCGCTCGCCGAGGCGCGCCTCGGGAACGTTCTCGCCTAGGCCCACAATTTCCCCGGCGATGTCGCCACCCTGTATCCGCGGAAACTGCATGGGCTCCCGCTGCCAGCCCTGGGCCGCCTCCGGATCGTCAGCGCCGCCGTAGGCGCCCTCCCGCGTCCACAGATCGGTGTTGTTGACGCTGCAGGCGCCCACGCGCACGAGCACCTCGCCTGCCCCGGGCTCGGGAACGGGCAGGTCGGTACGGTATTCGAGTTGTTCCTGGCAGCCGTGGCCGTGAAGTAGCCAGCCGCGCATGGTGGTTGGTTGCATTTCTTTTTTTGGCCGCAAGGTAAAGGGCAAAAAGTAGAACAGACAAGTCTGTATATTTTTTTCGTGGCTTTTGTCGTGAAGATGACAGGGGTGAAAGCGGGTGCGAAGAAGGCGCATAGCCGTACAGGCTGACCGACCCGCCGTCGTGCAAGCACTATGGCGGGCGGGGAGAGCTGGCGCGGCCTTTCGCCAAAAGACACTGCCAAAGCGCAAAGTTACTTATTGCACAGTGTACTAACCCGGATGATGCATGAGTTTTTCGTAGGGAGCGGCGCAAAGGGTTGCCAGGCCTGGTCGCTCGCAGGAATGAGCCGCGCAGGCGTATCCCTGGATACGTTGAGCGGCGCATGACGAGGACGGCCA
>CAYWHT010000517.1:0-3582 GCA_964458135.1 uncultured Saprospiraceae bacterium
CTAGCTGTACCAGTTTTAATTTGGCATTTGGCACCGCTAGCGCGAGTGGAGACACCCTGCGGGTACCGGTATTACTGGACAATCCGCCGACTGACATTACTTCCATGTGGATTACCGTAGAATTGGACCATGCCGACGAATTCACTCTACTGACCAGCGAAATTATGAAGAATAGCGACATTCCTTCCTCGTACACCCTGTCCTTTAATACGGGGGGAAGCATTGATGAGATAACGCTCCGTGGGATACCGGGAGGAACGCCTTTTTCTTTCTCCGATGATCCCGCCGAACTGTTCGAGATCGTCCTGACCGGCGATCTGGGCGCCTGCACCGATCTTTCCTTTACGGTAACGACAGTCAACTCCAACGGACAAAACTGCACGCCTGGGAATATCGATGCTCAAACCGAGTGCATCCCTTCCTTCACCATCAGTGGTGTGGTGGAAAAAATACCCGATACCAAGGATGTGCCTGGGGCGGAGGTAACGGCAGTAGATCAAAATGGTCTTGAGGACATGGTTGATTCTGACCAAAATGGAGACTACAGCTTGGAGGTAGGTACCGGCGACGATATCGAATTATCGGCCGACAAATTAGAGGGCAGTGGCTGTGGCCTGACCTCCTTCGACATCAGCCTGATGGAGGATCATATTCTGATGACCAACCTCTTCAATGACGAATACCAGTACTTTGCGGCCGACGCTAATGAAAGCGGCGCCATCACTACGCTTGACGTGGTGGAGGTCAGAAGGGTAATCCTGGGCTTTGATCCGTCTGTGGATATTCCCTGGGTGGTAATTCCCGGCTCGAATTATTCCGCCATCAATATTCCTCCGCCGTCCCAGAGCAGTACGGTGCCTTCTTATGATTCGACGCTGGAATTCAATTCGGTGACCCAAGACTTGAGCGGGAAGGATTTCTTTGGCATCAAGGTCGGCGACGTGAGCGGCAGTGGCTGCGATCAGGACAGCATCGCCAAAAGCGCCGGGGTGGAGCTACTCGCGCAAAGCCGGATTACGGGCCGGCAAGCCTTGCGGTTGAAAAACGTCCAGGCCCGGGCCGGGGAAACGATGCTGATTCCGGTTTACTCCCAAGAGTTTCGCAACCAGCGCATCATGAGCCTGGGCTTGCAGTTTGCTGCGGAAGCCGTAGAGGTCATCGACCTGGTAAAACCGGCTCTGCCGGGCTTTACGGAGGAGGCCTACACCGTCAATCATGACCGGCCTGGAGCCATCGACATTCTATGGTTCGTCATGGAAGCCGAGGGTATTTCGGTGAAGCCCGATCAGGCGCTGTTTTACATCAAAGCCAGAGCCAGGCAGGACATCGGCAAGCTGAGCAAGCTGGTGAGCTTGCGCAGCGCCCGCACGGAAAACTGGATCTACGACGCCAATTCCAACATCGAGGAAGTCCAACTGGAGTTTTTGAACGCTCCGGCGCCGGAGAAGGAAGGGCCACTCGGCCGCAACCCGCTACTCGGTACGGACGATGTACGCGTCAGTCCCAATCCCTTTACCGATCGGGTTCGCCTGCAACTGGCCACCAGGCAACCGACCACCGCCGAAATTGAGATTCGTAGCCCGAACGGGGCCTTGCTGCGTGCTTTTGACAGAGCGCTCCGTAAGGGAGAAAATCAGATTGTTCTGGATCAACTCGACAATCTGCCTTCGGGTTACCTAGCCTACCGAATTATTTTACCTAACCGGATCCTTAGGGGGAAAATCCTGAAAATGGATAAGTAAGGGAAAATATTTATAACGGGGAGATTGGCATAGATGCCAGTCTCCCGGTTTTTATTGATAGATAAAAATCGAATCCCATGAAAAGAGCGACATTAACCTTCCTGGTTTTCCTTATCGTTTTTAGTTCTGTAAATGCCCAAATTTATTTTAATGATAATGCCAGAGGTATCGGTGTATTGCAGTTAAACTCCTGTTCGTATGATTATTTCGAAACCCCCGGCGGAGTAACCTCTGCTTTTAATGGGTTCCTTGTAGATTTAGCTCTACACCCTGATGGCGTACTTTATGGAGTGCAATCGTTTGTTGGTGAGGATGGTAGGGAAAACAATTTGAGGATTGTAAAAATTGACTTGATCAATAGGAGTTATACTGATACGTTAGTTACTATATCAGACCGGGCTACTTCCCTTGTATGCAGCCCCGGAGGAACATTTTATACTGGAGGGCCTGATAAATTATATTCTTACACCCCTTCTTCCGATGAAATCCAATATTTAGGCGCTCTTCCAATTTCAGCGGGTCCTTTAACCGGAGATTTAATATTCTTAAACGGAAAACTTTATGGTGCAACGAGCAACACTCCCAACATGAATGGAGCTGTTTACGAAATTGATATTAATAATCCTCAGAGTAGTCAAGTAGTAGTAACCGAATTAAATTCTAACGAATTTATGGCGTCCCTTACCGTAAATTGGAATCACGACTGCCAAGAAAAAAAGTTGATCGGAGCTGGATACTTTGTTGAAAACGATCCTGTCTACAATATTGATTTGGAAAACGATACGCTAACCCAAGTATGTGAAGTGAACCTCATAGGCAACAGAAGTACGCCACAAATATCGGGCTTCACCAGCTCCGACGAGTTCCGCACCAACTGCCGCCTCCAGCTCGACCTGGATGCCGACAATAGCAGCGGCCGGCTCATTGATCACTTCCAGTTCGACTCCCTGTGCACCCTCGATTTTCCCGTTGCTGATCGCGACATTCGCATCCAAAACGCCACCGGCCGGGTCATCGATTCGCTGGTCCTCACCCTGGAGACAACCCCCGGCGCGCCGGGGGAAGAATTTTTCCACTACAACGCCACGCCCAACGACTTCCTGGAGGTAAGGGGCAACGACAGCCCCCGCCTGGTGCTCATCGACGGGCAGGGCGCGCCCTCCGGCTTTTTTATCGATGCCCTGCGCCGGGTGCGCTTCCGCCTCGGCTCGGCGGAGGCCCCTTCCGGTCAGCGCCGCCTCCACCTGCGGCTCTACGCGGGCGGCCAGGCCAGCGATCCGGCCAAAGCCTTCATTACCGCCCGCCTTGATCGCCAACCCGATGCGGGCGAGGATGCCTACGTTGAGGTTTGCCAGGCCGGCACCGGCCCCCATCTCTTCGACCTTCTCGGCGGCGATCCCACGCCCGGCGGCCGCTGGGATCCGCAACTCTCCAGCGGCGAGGACTTTTTCCATCCCCTCAACGACACCAGCGGTGTTTACCGCTACATTGTTCAGGAGGGCAACTGCCCGGCCGACACGGCCGAAGTGGAGGTGCTGCGCCGCCTCCAGCCGGAACTGGCTATGGCTCCCTACCCCGACGGCCGGGCCGAAGTCTGCCCGGGTGGAGCGGTGACCTGGACCGCCGAGGCGCCCACCGCCACCAACTTACGCCTCGGCGATTTTGCCGACGGCAGCTTCCGAACGGTGGATTCGGTTTTCACCACTCCGCCCGGCAAATACCTTCTGGAAGTCTTTGATACGTACGGCTGCAAGCAGACCGCCACTTTAATCGTAGAAGAAAGCCAGGAATCCGGCCCCGTCAGCACCCTTGCGGCCTCCGCCTGCCGCGGCTCCACTTT
>CAYWHT010000518.1:0-3575 GCA_964458135.1 uncultured Saprospiraceae bacterium
GGCGAAGAGCACCAAGGCTCCACCAATGATATAGAGCAGGCGTAAGGTCCTGTTGGAAAAGAATACTTCCCGGACCCGCCAGTCAAACAGGGCGGCGATAAAACCAATCAGAAGAAAACCCGCTATAAATAGAGCGGCGACTAATAGCAGGTACCGGTACTTGAACAGCAATCGGAACAGGCTGAAGCCGGCGCGTGGGGGGGTCCGGTATGTTTCGATGCTTCCCGGGGTAAACCGATTTTCGAGCAGTTGCCATAAGTCGACCTGATTGTTGTCGTATCCAAGCGCCCAGATACCTACTCCTCCCAAATCTTGATCGATTACCCAGGCGTACTTTTTAGCGAGCGTTAGGGAGTCATCAAACCAGTATTTGCGGTAAGCGTATACCGTTGGCGAAGGCCCGCTTTCCGTCGCCAGGGTAGTATCCGTAAATACCCAGTAATTGCTCCAGCTCAGCGAGTCGGGTTGCGACTTGGCATCCGGAGGGAGCAGGGTTTTCATTTCCCGGTAAGTGATGTGCCGGTCAAATACGCTGGCGGAAGAGTAGGGGTCGTCATCGGGTGCTTTCCAGGAAGCGCCGTAATAGGGGAGCCCCAGTAACAATTGTTTGCGCGGGAGCCCTTCTTCCAGGTAGGCAAAGACGATATTTTCAATACTGTATCGATCGCCGTTGCTGTACAGCGGCGCCACGGGGCCGTCGGTGGCGCTACGGCCGTTGTGAAAGTCGTAACCGGTAATGACGAAAAAGTCGACGTAGCGCCGGAGCGTGTCCACTTCGTAAAATTTGCGCTGGTTTTTTTGCCGTGCCGGATCGCGGTAGGTATTGATTTTGGGGAGGGTCACACTAAGCAAGTAATCCGGATCTTGTTTGCGCAGCGCCCGGCTGAGCTTTTTGATAAAGGCGGTAAGTTTTTTTTCGTATCCGATGGGCAGGTTTTCAAAATTCAGGTCAATACCGTGGGCGCCCCGCTTTTCGATGAGCGTGGTTAAACTATCAATGAGGGTTTGCTGCTGGTCCGTCGCGTTATCCAGGAAAAGGCGGTTGCCGGCCCGTTGGTGACTGGTCACGCAGAGCAGAACCTTGCAATCGTGGGCTTGGGCGCTATCCAGAAGGGGCGTCGTATTCCATAGCTCTATCACCTCGGGATTGTCGTAGCTGCCGGTTTCCGCGTCGAGGTTGTAAGAAAACCAGGAAACGTGGGTCAGAAGTTGAAAGTTGTAGCTTTCGTAGGCGTTTCCCATCCAATAGGGATGCCAGCCGAATACTTTCATGCTACTATCGATGGCGATATGTTCGGCAATGCGGTAAGGGCGGTAAACGATGTCCGGACGGTAAAAGTCGTCCCATTCGACAACGCCCGCATTGCGTAAGCTATCGTAGTAAGCCAGCTCTTCCTGATGGATGTAGTTGAAGATAAAATCGTATTGCTCGAAAAGGGATTCTTTGCGCTTTTCTTCTTCTTCACCGGTATCAATGCCCATCAGCCAGTTGTAGAGGCGCGTGAGTAGCGGTGGTCGATCCTGCTTTTCTTCCGTATTGCCGTCTTGGGCGAGGGCCGGGGTAACACTCCAGGATAACAGCTTGGAGCTTTGATCGGCGGGAATCATTCCACCCATCCAGGGCAGCAGGACGGTATATATGATAAGCAGCGCCGCTTTTCGCATTACTTACAGGGTTTAGAGTAAATATTGATTTCTTTGACCTGGTATGCCGTTTGACGGGCGCTAACAGAGTTCGAAATATAGACCCCCAGCATCTTAAGCGTAACGGGTATTCTATTGACGGTATGATGGTTAAAAACGCTAAAGTAAATTTCCAGGGACTCGGTTTCCCTCCGGTTCGTGGTACAGGAATATTGCAGTTGCGCGCGCCGGATGCAGCCGTAATCTTCCGGCCCGCCGGGCAAGGGAATACTTTGGCAAAGCCCTGCCGGTCTTCCTTCTGCATCCAAAAACTTATTTTTATGGTGGAGGTCGGTAAAGGCGAAGGTAATATCCCCGGTGTCATTGGCCGGTAGATGGTTCTGGTATCCCAGGCAATAAGCGGCCAGGGCGGCCGGAACACCCGGGCGCCCCCACTCCTCCGGGATATCGGCTTCCAGGGTTTGGTAAGCCTGCAGGGTAGGGCCTCCCCATCCCACCCATAATCCGAGATACTGCAATGGGGCGGTGTCGGATTGCGCCAGGGGGATATCTATTTTCAGACTCCGGCTGGGCCGGCCTTCGATTTGTCTTCCTGGATTGACGCGCAGCGTCGTATCTGCGAGTAACATCCAGGTGGTATCCCGTTGAACCGGGCCCGGCAGTTTGACCGGGGTAAAGGTGGTATCGTAGATTCGATGCAATGTATCGAGCCGGTGGGGTGGAATTCGGGTCAACTCGATGTTGGCGTACTTCTTCTTAAAGAACCAACCCTTGCTTTTCACTAGCAATTGCAGGGCGCCTCCTTCGGTGATGACTAAGGTGTCCTGCATGCGCAGGTAATGCTCTAGTAAGACTTCTTCATTCCTTAACAAGGTGATTTTTCGCAGCTTTTTGACCGCTTCGGGCCGGACGGAAAGCACCAGGGTGTCTCCCGCTTTCAGGGCATCCAGCTCAAAGCTCGTTCCCCGCTTGCGTACGCGTTGAATGCCGCGCGGGTTGAGCCGGACGGGAGGGTAGCTCGTTCGTACAATACGCGTCACACAGCGTTGGTGGTGCACCCCCTTGGCGTCTTCGTATTTAAAGTAGCGCACGGTGGAGTCGAGCACTTCTTGTCCGGTCAGCTGGAAGGCGACAAGAAGAAGTAGGCAGGGCAGGAGGCGGGAGGCCTTCATTACGAATTGGTGGGGAATAGTCGTTAATGTCAGTAGTCCTGTATCCATGAAAACATTCAGTAGCGGTAATGGAAGGTCGTCCGTGCTTCTCTCCGGATCAGATGCGTTAGGGGGCTACGTCTCTGACGGGTTCGACATCCAATATACAAATTATTTTAGTAGGATGGTAAAAAACCCAAGATTCGTTTGCTCGTATTAAAATAGATTAGTTATCTTTTCAAAAAATAGTTAAATAGGGCGTTTTTCTTTGGTTTGTTTTCCGTAAAGTATCGCCTTTGGAAATGCAAAAACCCGATAGACGCTACAATTCCCTCTCGCGCCCTTTAGGTGGGAACGCCGGCTTTGCCGTCCCGTTTTTGCTGCCCTTACACTAATTCAACAGTAAAGTGACGCACGAAAGATCAGGGAAATTCTGGTTCCGGAAATCCGGCAAATCACTTTCATCCTGGTATTAAATCCCGGTAAGATGGAAAAAGTTGCTTCCCCGTATTCTGCTTTATTCGACCGGCTGCCGTCTCGTCTTTTCTTTGAAAGGCGGGAGCTGCTGGAAGATCTCAAGTGGAAGGTCCGGCATTCGGAATTCATCACCCTGTTGGGAAAAGCGGGCAGTGGTAAGGCTACCTTGATGCGGGAGGGGTTGAAGCCGGCCCTGACGGAAGCTGGAGAGGAGGAGGCCATTTACGGTCGTTTGGGCAAAAACTGGCGTATTGCCATGACCGACCCCCAGGGAGATCCGATCGGTCGGTTGGCCCGGGCAAT
>CAYWHT010000519.1:0-3573 GCA_964458135.1 uncultured Saprospiraceae bacterium
ATATTTCAAAAAACATTCGCTTTCATCCCATTGGCTGAAGACCAATGGGTTTTACACTCCATTATATAAAAAGTTTTGGGACCCGGATAAGAGGTATTGCCCCATCTCTCCGGAGAGATCTACTTTGGTTTGCAGATAAGAAAATAGCAAAGGAACGCGCTGTACCTCATCCAAAATTATTTTCCGGTCGTATTGGTCAAGGAAGGCGTTGGGATCCGTCTCGGCGCGCGCTCTTAGGTCTGGATTTTCCAATGAGACATAAGTGTAGTCGGGAAATTCCCGTCGTAATAAAGTAGTTTTCCCAGATTGCCGCGGACCGGTGATGGCCAGGATGGGGTATTTGTTTTTTAATCCTTCGAGAAAAGGAAGCAAGCTCCGAGCGACATACATCTATACAATTTTAAAGTTCAACTTTAAAATTACATAAACATTCAGCACGCCGCCAGTAGCGTTCAATCGGCCCGTAGCCGTAGAGGCAATTTCCCAGGGGGCGGTCCGCAATCCTATCCCATCCCTCCTTGCCCATCGAAGCAGAGCGCTGCCTGCTCTGCGGAAGCGGGCCGATCCGAGGACGTCCGCCCAAAATCGACAGCCTTCAGCCTTCTCTATTCCATCTGTTATACCTCCTTTTCCCTATTCTGGGTCTGTTTTTTCCCTTCCGCCTTCGAGAACTTTGCGACCTTTACGCACTCGAAAGCCGGAATTATGGAAAAGAGAAACGCCCTGTTGTGTGTCGCCTTTTTGGCCCTGGTGTGGGGGACGACTTTTATCGCTACTAAAATCGCCATTCGCACCGTACCGGTCTTCTTTATGATTGCCAGCCGGGAGCTGACGGCAGGTTTGTTGATGGGCGTGCTGGCGCGTTCCATTGGAAAATTTCGGCCGATGTCCTGGGCAACGCTGGGCAGGCATGCACTCTACGGCCTGGGCTTTTTCACCGGTGCGCGCGGGTTGATGACCCTGGCACTCGATTACGCGCCCGCCGGTTTAGTGGCGCTGATGTTTTCGCTGATTCCGGTTTACGTGTTGTTTATCAACCTGATTATCGGCCACGCTTACTTTAACCGGCAAATCGGTTGGGGATTGGGATTGGGGGCGACGGGCATGCTATTGGTTTTCCGGGAAAGCCTGTCGGGCCTTTTCGACCTCAATAACCTGGTGGGGGTCGGCATCGCCATGCTGGCGGCTTTTTGCTGGGCGGGGACGAGCATCATTGTGGCAGCGCGCAAGGATAAGCTGCCGCCCGCTCAAAAGTCATCGGTACAGTTGCTTTCAGGATCTTTGGGATTGTTTCTGCTCAGTCTGATTACGGGAGAAACTGCCCAACTGGTCGATTTTACGTTCGACGCGGTATTGTCCATGTGCTATCTCGTAATATTCGGTTCTCTGGCCGCCTTTCTGGCTTTTCAGTACGCCATCAAGCATTTGCCCGTGGGGCGGGCAACCGTATACGCCTACGTCAATCCTTTCGTAGCCCTCTTTTTTGCCTGGCTTATCCTCAGTGAGCCGTTAAGTCCCGAACTGGTGCTCTTCTTCGGCATCACGATGGCGGGGGTCTTTCTCGTGAACAAAGGTTACCGGAAGACGGCACGGGAAATCGAAGAACGGAAGATGCGGGCGGAACCTTCTTAACTCGCTCAAAAACGGTACGCAGATCTGAGGGTACGGCCAACAACCCTCATTCCGCATACTTACCAATTACTTATTTACCCTTCCAAACACCGAACAGACTGTTATAGTCATTTTTTTAAAATCTGAATCTGTTATGGCGTTGATGCAGTTATCCATCTACCAAGTAGACGCCTTTACGGCGGAGGTGTTCGGTGGCAATCCCGCCGCTGTTGTCCCGCTGGAAAAATGGCTGCCCAATCAGGTCATGCAGCAAATCGCCACGGAAAATAACCTGGCCGAGACGGCTTTCGTTGTAGAACGGGAGGGCCGGCAAGAACTGCGTTGGTTTACGCCTTCCTACGAGATCGACCTTTGCGGCCACGGCACTTTAGCAGCGGCCTGGGTATTGTTCAACCGGCTGGAATTCCAAGGAGGGAGGGTTCATTTTCATTCCCCTCTGAGTGGTGATCTTTACGCGACCCGGGAGGAGGACAAAATACGTATCGATTTGCCCGCCTGGAAACCGCAAGCGGTGGATCCACCCGCCGGTGTGGCCAACGCTTTCGGGATAGAACCCGTGGCCGTCTACCGCAAACGGGACACCATACTCCTCTTTGAATCGGAAGCGCAAATCCGGGCCGCCAAGCCCCAAGCCGAGGTGATGGCGCCCTGGGATAGTTTGCTCACCATTATCACTGCGCCGGGTGAGGACTGCGACTTTGTCTCCCGCGCATTCGATCCACACGACACCCTGTTGGAAGACCCGGTAACTGGATCGGCGCACGCCTCTTTGGTCCCTTTCTGGGCCGAACGACTCGGTAAAAAGGAGTTGAGGGCACGGCAGCTTTCGGTGCGCGGAGGTGAATTGTTTTGCTCCCTGCAAGCCGAGCGGGTTCTTCTGGCGGGGCAGGTAGCGCCTTATCTCGACGGTTTCATTACGATAAGTTAAAGGCTGGGGCGCCAACGACCCTCAACCGCCTTAGCTTCGCCCAAGCAAGACCGAGGAAGGAGGAGGGACGCTACTAACGACCTACTACAAATTTGTACCTTCCGGCAAAAACCATCACATGAACCACTGGAATCTGGAAGGCAAAACCGCGGTAGTCACGGGCGCCAGCCGCGGGATGGCGAAAGCCGCCGTTGAGGAAATGCTGGGCCTCGGGGCAGAAGTGCTCTTTTTGGCCCGCTCAGCAGATCGCATACGTGAAATGGAAGCCGAATACCGCGAGAAAGGATGGAAAGCCCGCGGGATGGTAGCCGATATCGGGGAGGCGGCACAACGGGAGGCGATTTACGAAAAAGCCGCCGGATGGTGGGATCGGCTCGATATATTGGTCAACAATGTGGGCATCAACGTGAAAAAGCCCACCCTGGAGGTGGAGATCGCCGATTTGCAGACGGTGATGGAGCTCAACGTCGGCGCCGCCCTCGATCTGTGTCAGCGTTTTCACCCCCTGCTCAAAGCGTCCGGGGACGGCCGCATCATCAATGTATCTTCCATTGCCGCGCAAACCGGGATGATGTGGACGACGGCGATCTACGCCATGTCCAAAGCCGCCATGGACCGCATGACCAAATACCTGGCGGTGGAGTGGGGAAAAGACGGCATCCGGGTCAATGCGGTCAACCCCTGGTTTATCCGCACCGAGCGGGTGGCGCGGGTTACCGAGGATGCCGATAAAATGCGCCAAATCGAAGCGGCCACGCCCCTGGGCCGTATCGGTGAAGCCGAAGAAGCCGCGCGTGTGATTACCTTCCTCGCTATGCCCGCTTCCAGCTACCTCAGTGGGTTGTGCATTCCGGTGGATGGAGCGTTTTCCCAGGTGGGGATTTTGTAGTAGTTGGTGGTTGGTAAGCTTCGGTTTACAGAATGGTTTTCAAAACGGAATTGCGTAAGGATCAACCGGATTATAGTCTGACAACTCAGGATTTGTGAAAATATGACGCCGCTATTTTTTCGGC
>CAYWHT010000520.1:0-3563 GCA_964458135.1 uncultured Saprospiraceae bacterium
CTTTCGCCAAAAGACACTGCCAAAGCGCAAAGTTACTTATTACACAGTGTACTAGAAAACCGACAGTTATTGATTGCTCATTGCTTAACCAAAAACCGCAACCATGTCATTGATCAACTGGAATCGCCACAAGGATTTATTCCCCTCTCTCCCTTCCTTTTTCGAACGAATGGGATGGGATGACGACTTCATGTCCAATTTCTGGAATGGCAAGAGCGTGCCGGCCGTAAACATCTCCGAAACGGATGACAACTTCCTGGTAGAAGTCGCCGCGCCCGGCATGGAAAAGAAAGACTTCAACGTTTCCGTAGAAGAAGGTATGTTGACGATTAGCGCCGAGAAGAAAGACGAAAAAGAAACGAAAGAAAAGAACTACTGCCGCCAGGAGTACAATTTCACCTCCTTCGAACGCAGCTTCCGCCTTCCCGATAATGTCGACGCGGATTCGGTGAAAGCCAAATACGAAGACGGCTTGCTGAAAATCAACCTGAAGAAGACTGCCGTCGAAGCGGCCAGGAAGGTGGAAATCAAGGTAAGTTAGCACGACTTGAGATGTGGAGGCCCATCCCAAAGCCGTACGGCCGGATGGGCCTTTATAGTCTGACAACTCAGGATTTGTGAAAATATGACGCCGCTATTTTTTCGGCTGGCAAGGCGGAAAACGTAGGCATAGCCTAAGTTCTGTCGAGGCTTTCCAACGCAGCAAGGCGGAAAAAGAGCAAGTCAGAATTCACAAATTTTGGGTTGTCAGACTATAACTCGGATTATGCAGGGGGGCTTCGTCACGCGAACCTATGCATGATCTGGGTTTTGGATTTTGGATTTTGAATTTTGGATTTTGAATTTTGAATTTTGGATTTTGAATTTTGGATTTTGGATTTTGGATTTTGCCCGTCCTCCTCCGTCGGCCGGGTAAAGATTTTGGATGGCTCTTGCCTCGGGCAATGCATTCAGCAATCGTACTTCAAAGTCAAAAAATATCAATGGATTTTCCCATTCCAACTCCTCAACGCTTATGATTCAATATACGGCCCAATTCAACGAAATCAGCATGGATGACGTCCCCCGCGTCGGTGGCAAAAATGCCTCGCTGGGAGAGATGTTCCAAAAGCTCACCTCCAAGGGTATTCGCATTCCCGACGGCTTCGCCACCACCGCTCAGGCGTACCGCGATTTCCTGCAATACAACCAACTCGACACCACTTTGCCCGCCGTTTTAGAGAAGTTGGATGCCGAGGAATACAACAACCTGCCCGAGGTGGGCGCCGAGGCCCGGGCCGCCATCGAGCGAGCGGAAATGCCGGAGGCTTTGCGCCGGGCTATCCTGGATGCCTACCACCAATTGCAGGCCGGCAGCGTAGCCGTGCGCAGTAGCGCCACGGCCGAGGATTTGCCCGAAGCCAGCTTCGCCGGCCAGCAAGAAAGCTTTCTGAATGTGGAAGGCGATGAAGCCCTGCTCGAAGCTTGCCGAAAATGCTACGCCTCCCTTTTTACCGACCGCGCCATTAAATACCGTAATGACAACGGTTTTAAACACATGGAAGTGGCGCTCTCCGTCGGAGTGCAGCAAATGGTGCGCTCCGACCAAGGCTGCGCGGGCGTAGGCTTCACGCTGGAACCCGAAACGGGATTTCGCGACGTCATCGTGATCGACGGCTCCTGGGGGCTGGGAGAAAATGTAGTAAAAGGACACGTAGAGCCCGACGAGTTTGTCGTCTTTAAACCCACCCTGAAATCCGGAAAGAAGAGCCTCCTCGTCCGACGCCGGGGAGCGAAAAAACAGACCATGATCTACGAGGAGACCCCCTCCCCCGGCGCTACCACCCGCAATGTTGAAACCCCGGAAGACAAGCGGCTACAGTTCGTACTCAACGATGCCGAAATCGAAACCCTCGCCCGCTGGTCGCTACTCATCGAAGAACACTACCAAATGCCCATGGATATCGAATGGGCCAAAGACGGCGTCACCGGCGAACTGCACATCGTGCAAGCCCGCCCTGAAACCGTGCACGCCAGGGACAAACCACGCGCCTTTACCCTATACCAGTTAAAAGAAAAGGGAAAAGTGCTTACCTCCGGCAACGGCCTCGGCAACAAAATTGTAAGCGGAAAAGCCCGCATCCTGGAATCCCCCCATGATTCGGCCAAACTCCAAAAGGGAGAGGTGCTCGTCACTGACGTAACGGACCCCGACTGGGACCCCATCCTGAAAAAGGCCGCCGCCATCATCACCAACCGGGGTGGGCGCACCAGCCACGCCGCCATCGTAGCCCGCGAGCAGGGGGCCGTGGCAATCGTGGGCGCAGGCGATGCGACCCAAAAAATCCGGGACGGGCAGGAGGTGACCGTCTCGGCCGCCGAAGGCAAGACTGGCTACGTGTACGAGGGCATCCTCCCCTGGGAAGAAATTGAGGTCGACCTGGAAAACATCGAGATGCCCAATACCGAAGTGATGATGATCCTCGGTGATCCGGCAAAAGCTTTCCAGTACGCCCTGCTGCCAAACAACGGCGTGGGATTGATGCGCCTGGAGTTCGTCATCGCCAACGCCATTCAAACCCACCCCATGGCCCTGATCTATTTCGACCGGGTAAAAGATGAGGAAGCCAAAAAACAAATCGAAACCCTCACCGACGGATACCCGTCCAAGCCCGCCTACTTTGTCGATCAGCTCGCCCAGGCCGTAGCCACCATCGGCGCCGCCTTCTACCCCAAAGACGTCATCGTGCGGATGAGTGATTTTAAATCCAATGAATACGCCAATCTTCTGGGCGGGGCCGGCTTCGAGCCCGGCGAAGAAAACCCCATGCTCGGCTTCCGGGGCGCCTCCCGCTACGATCACGATCTCTACCGCGAAGGCTTCCGCCTGGAGTGCGAAGCGATGAAGGTGGTGCGCAATGAGATGGGACTGGACAACGTCAAACTTATGATTCCCTTCTGCCGCACCCTGGATGAAGGCCGGCGGGTGGTGCAACTCATGGCCGATTACGGGCTCAAGCAAGGCGAAAACGGGCTGGAAATCTACACGATGATCGAGATCCCCAGCAACGTCATCCTGGCCGATGAATTCGCCAAAATTTTCGACGGCTTCTCCATCGGCTCCAATGACCTCACCCAGCTCACCCTGGGCCTCGACCGGGACAATTCGCTGATCAGCGACCTTTTTGACGAAAATAATCCCGCCGTAAAGCGGATGATCGCACAGGTGATCCGATCGGCCAATACCCACGGCGTCAAAATCGGCCTGTGCGGCCAGGCGCCGAGCGATTTCCCGGAATTCGCCCAGTTTCTCGTGCAGGAAGGCATCAACAGCATCTCCTTTAACGCCGATGCGCTGCTGAAAGGGATTGAAAATATTGGCAAGGCGGAAGGAAAAGCCATGTTGGAAAGTAGTCCTCGCCAGGCATAACCCGGCCAAAAAAGGAGCGCTTTTTGGCCGGGCATAAATCTGTGGAGGATAAGGTTAAACTGGATAGTTGTCGCTGAAAAAATTCAATAACCCAAGTTGGAACCCATTGCGGGTTTGGTCTTTGAGTCGAAAATTAGCAATTTTTTGATTAGAC
>CAYWHT010000521.1:0-3563 GCA_964458135.1 uncultured Saprospiraceae bacterium
CGGGCGATTTAAGCCAGGAAGCCTTCAACCGTATTGAGCTTATGGAAGATACCCATTCTTTCATGGCCTATACCGTAGTAAACGACTCTTCGGGTCAGGATCGAAAACTAGCCTGCCGCAACCTCATCAAAACGCTGGTTCGCACGCTGAAAACGGAAAATTCTTTTGACTACCCTTTTGAGCGGCTCAAATCCGTTTCCATTCAGTATCCGGCCGACAGTTCCTTCCGCATTTTTACCTGGCAACTGTACGTGGATTCGGCGCAATACCGGTACTACGGCGCCATTCAAATGAATCGATCTGAGTTGCAATTGTACCCGCTTATTGACCGATCCTTCGAAATTCAGGACGCCAATCTGGAAA
This sequence comes from uncultured Saprospiraceae bacterium, assembly GCA_964458135.1. Taxonomy (GTDB): domain Bacteria; phylum Bacteroidota; class Bacteroidia; order Chitinophagales; family Saprospiraceae; genus CAYWHT01. The sequence goes on from CAYWHT010000521.1 coordinate 364, forward strand.
AAGTGGAAATCTCGCCGGATCGCTGGTACGGCGCCCTTTGTTACCGCCTGCAACAGGTCGATGCTCCGCATGGAAAATACTACCTGTTGTACGGCTACGACGCCTACCGCGCTTTTCGCCATCGCAAACTGATTGACGTGCTGACCTTCGATCCGCAAACGGGTGAGCCGCGCTTTGGCGCTCCAGTATTTAAACATGGCCCCGATACGGGGCAGCCGCCCACCAAAAACAGGGTGGTGATTCAATATTCGGCCACTTCCAGCGTTCGGATGAACTACGATGAGATGTTGGAAATGATCGTATTTGATCACTTGGTGACCATGCAGGGGCGTTACGGAGAGGGGCCCGTTAACGTGCCCGACGGCAGTTACGAAGGATACCGGCTGGAGAATGGCTACTGGCAATACGTGCCCAAAGTATTTGACCAGGTTCAGGACGAACCGCCGCGCCCCTTGCCGGTACTGGACCAGCGCACTAAAGACCTCTTCGGAAACGATAAGGGGTGATTTTTTTCGTCTGCATTAGTCTTTAAGGCAACCGGTTCGGTAACTTTACCCGACCGGTTACTTTCTTATATGCAAGAACATTCGCTTGAAGTACGTCGTAGCGCCCGTTATTATACCCTTGGTGCTTTCGGCCCTTCCATTCGCTATTGTTGGTTAGTTTGCCACGGTTACGGACAGCTGGCGGGTCGTTTCATCCGTAAATTTGAATCTGTTCAGAATCCGGAGACTTTCGTGATCGCTCCCGAGGGCCTGTCCCGTTTTTATTGGGGTGGTGTATCGGGGGAGGTGGCCGCCTCCTGGATGACCAAAGCCGACCGCCTGCGGGAAATCGATGATTATTGTCGCTACCTGGATCAGTTGCGGCAGTTATATCTCGATCGATTGCCCCCGAAAGCCGAGGTCATTTTGTTGGGGTTTTCTCAGGGCTGCGCCACCCAGATGCGTTGGATTATGCAGTCCTTTCCCCGTTTTGACTATCTGGTGTTGTGGGCGGGCGCCCTACCCGAAGATCTGGATTATCGCCCTCACCGGGATTACTTTGCGGATAAGTCACTGCACTTCATCTACGGCCGCCAAGATGAGTATTTGAACGAAGAAATGCTACACGCCCAACAAGCGTTCTTCGCCCAACAAGAACTGGCGTTCAATATGCATGCCTACGAGGGGCGCCACCGGGTAGACCGGCAGATGTTGCGGCGGTGGGCTCGGGAAGTGTTGGCGGTGCACTAGCCATCAAAAGCCGCTTGGAGGGAAAACCCTCTTTCGGGCCGCCATTTTTTGGGGGGAGGGTATCAAAAGTCGAGCTTCCACCATTTTCACCCGGTTCGAAGGGACGGGCGCCATTCACCATCAACTCAATGCATCCGGTCTCCACGCAATTCCAATTCCTGCATAATTTCGGCTTCCCGCGCGAGGTAAGCTTTCCAGCGGTGGCTGACGGTTTCGGCTTTGGTGTATTCCCGGGCCAGGTCGAGGAACAGGCGATAGTGGCCTGCTTCGGAGACCATGAAATTGTGGTAAAAATCCTGGAGTTCCGGCTCTTTGATGTGCAGAGATAGTAGCCGGAAGCGTTCGCAGCTGCGGGCCTCGATGAGGGCGCAGCTCAGGAGTTTTTCGAGGAGTTTTTCTTCGCGGCTGCCCCCTTTCTTTTGGAATTCCAGGAGTTTATTGACGTATACGTCTTTGCGTTGGCGGCCGAGTTCGAGTTGTCGTTTGTCCAACTCCTTGAGAACGAGGCGGAAATGCCCCCACTCTTCGGTTACGATGGGCGCCAGTTCACGGACGAGCCGGTGTTTTTCGGGGAATTGCTGGATGAGAGAAATGCAGGAGGTGGCGGCCTTTTGTTCGCAATACGCGTGGTCGGTGAGGATTTCCTGTAAGTCTTTTTCGGCGAGGTTAACCCAGCGGGGGTCGGTGGGTAATTGCAATCCCAGCATTTGTACTCCCTGTTTGGCTTGTTCTTTGGTATCCATATCAATAATTCTCCAGACAATCGATTTGGTTGATAAAAAAGTCGACGTTGTAGACGTCGTACGCTTCGTACCCACTGCTCCAGAACACCAGAATGCTGTCCACTTCGCTTTGCCGCAGAAGGTTGATCTGGTTGGGAGCGATGGGGTAATGGACGCGGTAAGTTAAGATATCCTCTTCCGTATTGTAACTACCCTGATCCATTTTCCCCGAGCGCAGGTTGACGAAGTCGCCATTGAGTAGTTTGATCGTCAGGACACTGCCTTTTTCGATAAAACCGTAGGCTTCCCGGGCGTTTGGATACGCGAAGGTAAACTGCAGCGACAAAAAACGGTAACCTCCGGCCAGGGAAGTGAGAAAACCTTCACAGCGAAGGTATTCTTTTTCTTTGAGGTAGATGCGCAGCCTTTCGTCGGTATGGGTAAATAATAGGGATTTTTCCAGGTCGCGCCGCTGGGCGCCGGTGCGTTGGTCGGTGCCGTTGAATGCGAAATGGCAACGGGGCTCCGGGGGGCGGACTCTCAGGTTCTGGCGGTCGGGCAGGTGGCGCTGGCTGACATCCACGAAGGCGATATTTTCGTAAAAGTTGCCCCGCAGCTCGCTATTATTGCCGGGAAGTTGAAGGGGGCGATCTTTGCGGGCTTTAAGTTCTTCGAGAAAGTTGCCTTTTTCGGTGAAGGTTTCAGCGCGCTGGTATTCCGCCTGCGCCAGTTGGGCTTCTCTGGCGGTGCGGGCTTCCGCCTGCTGGGCGGCCTCCAACCGGATATTGAGCTGCCGCCATTCGGCCTTTTCCTCCCGGCGGGCAGACGCCAGTTGTTCTTCCACCGCTCGCCTCTTGGCGCTGGCTTCCCTGGCGCGTTCCTCGGCGATGGCCAGCGCTTCGCGCGCTAATTGAGCCTGGCGTTCGGCGATCCGGCGGGCGTCGTCCTCGGTGAGGTTGACCGGTTGGTCGTAGGGGGTGATGTCTCCGCTGAAAACTGGAAAATCTTTTTGTTGCTCGTCTTGCGGGGAGTCACCCGCGTCTTGGGGGTCAAAAAGGACCTGTCCGTCGGTGCTAAACCGGTTGAAATATTGCCAGGAACCGTCCGGATAAACAATGATTTTCTCCCCTTTTTCATTTTCCCGGATGACGGGCTTGCCCGATCCAGTAGATTGAGCCGACAGACAAAGGGAGGCAAAGAAGATCAGAATGAGCAGGGAAGCGGTCTTGGCTTTCATGAACGT
>CAYWHT010000522.1:0-3551 GCA_964458135.1 uncultured Saprospiraceae bacterium
GTTAAGCTCTCCAAAAGAGCCGGCTTACTCCACGATGTCGGCAAAGTGGCCGAAGAAGAAAGCGAGCTCTCCCACGCCATCCTGGGTATGAAGCTCTGCGAGAAATACAAGGAAAACCCCATCGTGTCAAACGCCGTCGGCGCCCACCACGACGAAATCGAGATGAATAACCTCATCTCCCCCATCGTTCAGGCTTGTGACGCCATCTCCGGCGCTCGCCCCGGCGCGCGGCGCGAGATCCTGGAAAGCTACCTTAAGCGCATCGGCGAACTGGAAGAACTGGCCATGACGCACGAGGGCGTACAGAAAGCTTACGCCATGCAGGCCGGCCGCGAACTGCGCGTCATCGTGGAAAGCGAAAAGGTCTCTGATGAATTTGCCGATGACCTCTCCTTTATGATTTCTCAAAAAATCCAGGAAGAAATGCAGTATCCCGGCCAGATCAAAGTGACGGTGATCCGGGAAAAACGCGCGGTTAATTATGCGCGGTAGAAGTGGTGAACGATGCTCTTTGGTCGTCGGTCTTTAGCCGTAGGGCGGCTAAAGACCGACGACCAAAGACTATTAATTAATGGCCTTAAGCCGCTCCTTAATGGCTTCCAGTTTTTCCTGCTGTTTAGTCAGCGTGAGTTGCTGGGTTTGCAATTTTTGCCGGCTTTCAACGAGTTCCTCGGTGAGTTCTTCGTTGTCCTCTTGCAGGTTTTGAATTTCCTTGCGCAAGTCTTCGATGCGCTTGGTGTTGTTTTCCTTGGTCTTTTCCATGTCGCGGATATCCCGCTCCAAATCCTTGACCAGGTCTCCCTGATCCTCGACTTCTTCGGAATAATAGCCGGGTAGGTAAGTCCGCAGAAAACCCTTGACCATCGATTCCATGGTGGCGAAGGCCACCGGATACTCCTGCCGGTCGACGTAAATATCGTAGCCGAAGGAAGCCATGACGTTCAGCATGGTCAGGCCTTCCTCACGGTCAAAATGGGAATAGAAGTTCAGTTCTTTTTCCGACATCTTTTCCACGACCACCTCCTCGGCCGAGAGCATATCCTTATTGGTCAGAAAACCAAAGCCTTTCAATTTAAGGTCGTACTCGTCTTTCAGGTAATCTTTCCAGGCTTTTTTAACGGCCTTAGCCGGCGGTTCCATCTGTACCTGGATACTGGGGCGCGCTTTTCCCTCGTGCTGGAAAGAAGCCACCCGGTAGGTAAGCGTCTGGGCGTTGAGACTCCCAACGCCCGGCCAGCAGATGAGGAATAGCAGGCCGGTGAGCATTTGCTTATAATTTGGCGTCATAATGTCGAAGGTTTATTATTTAACCAAAAGGCAGGGCGGGGTGTTCGGAAAAGACGGCGCCCCTCCCTTTGAGCCGGATAAAATGATGAATTAGCGCATTTCAATGGCCGCCAGTACTTCTACTGCGTTTTGGTAAGTTTCCTCCATGGCGGCGGCGTTGTCTTTTCCCGCGAAGAGGGCCATTTCGCAATTTTGCATAATGGAAAGGAATCGGTCGGTGGTGGCGGATGGGACATTATTTTTTTCGAGTTGCCGGCGGACTTCGTCTTTGCTCAGGTAGGCGCGCGAGATTTGGAGCTTGTCGCTAACGTATCCGAGCATGGCTTTGGAGACTTCGTCGTAGAAGGCGCGGCTTTGTTGTTCTTCCAGGTATTTGCGGGCCTTATTCAGGCGTTGCTGGGCCACTTGGCGGGCCTGTCTTTGGCGGCGCATTTCCGGGGAGAGCCGCTGTTCCCGGCCTTGGATGCGGCGACCAATGAGGACGCTCGCGAAAAGTAAGAAAGGCAGGGCGGCCAGGCTCCAGTAGAGCGGAGAGCCGGTAAAGTGATGGCGTTCGCGCTTGAGCCGGGTATTGAGCTTCAGGTAGCTGATATCTTCCCTGGGCTCTTCCGCGCCGGCGAAGGGAAGGTTGGAGTCCCGGTTTTTTCCGGGGCTCACGCTAATGCTGAAAACCTCCGGCCGTAAGCGGATGTAGCGGCTGCTGTCGGGATCGAAATAGGTAAATTCGGGCGACAGTTCGTAGGCGCCCGGGATAGTGGGAAGGGCCAGAAATTCGAAGATCTTTTCCGAGACCAGGCGGCCGTCCCGTTCGAAGGTGCGCTCGTTAAAGATACGGGGTTCGTAAACTTCGAACTGCTCGGGGAAATCCAACTTGGGAGGGCGCACCCGCTTCATGTCCCCATCGCCGGTAATTTTGACCCGCAGCGAGATCACGTCGTTGGTAGTAAATTCCCGGCGCCCCAGGGAGGGTTCCATCCGGAAGCGGCCGACGGCGCCGGAGAACGTGCCGGTCGTGTCCCGCGGCAAAGAAAGCACCGCAATGCTTACGGGATCGGTGGCGGCGAGCAGGCGTTCAATTCTGCGGTTGAAAAAGAAGGCGTCTTCATCTTCTTCTTCGCCTTTTGCAATAACCCCCAATTGCAACTGCATCGGATCGATGGTCAGGGAGCCTGCCTGCTGTGGGAACAGCGCCACCCGCTTGAGCACTTTGGTGATGTACTGCACCCCGTCGATGACTTCGCGCTGCACGCGCGTGTTGTAGCGTTCGAGATCGTCGGCGTAAAACCCCTGGTAATTGGCTTCCTCCAGGATATTATAGCTTTCAATGTTGATGTTGGTGTACAAGCGGTAATCGAGGCTGATCTGCTGACCGATGTAGGCGGTATCGGGCATTGGGATCGCCCGCACGTAATACTCGCGCGGGGCGTCGCCTTCTCGATCCCGGCCCTCTACAACTTCTACCCTTAGCGTCTCGGTGCGCAGGATTTTACCCTCCACCCTTATGGTGGCGGGCCCAATGGTGAAGGTCCCCTTGCGACGAGGTTTTAAAGTGTAAGTGTAACTCAGTTCTTTGGATACTTTCCCGTTGACGATGGTCGTACTCATGGAGCGGGAAGGCCCGGCCAGGACCTGGAAATCATCAAAGACGGGCGGGTTGAAATCTTCTCCCTCACCATTGGTAAGCGTAAAGGTCAGGCGAAAATAGCCGTTTTCGACAACCTGCTTGGCGTCGGCGTAGGCTTCGAAACGGGCTTCCTGCGCTTCGATTCTTGCGCTCAGGCCCGCGCTTAACAGTAATGTCGCCAGTAGAGCTTGTTTCATGTGTTTTGAGTGACGATAAGTGTTGGGGTATTCTGTCTTGTCGGGGGATGGAAGTACGGCTGCGGGCGCCGCTTTACCGGCTGGCCGAGCCCGATTATTAGCCCGGATTATGCATAGGTTCTTCGTCACGAGAAGCCAAACTGCCCGCCCGGTGAAATACCGCAGGTAAAGCTTCGCTTTATTTCACCGGGCGGGCAGTTTGGCTTCGCAGTAGATGAATGCATGCATCATCCGGGTTAGATATTGAGATATCACCAGTCCTTCTTAGACTTGGAGCTGGTTTCCTTAGATTTACGCATTTTTTTCTGGACTTTTCGCTCTTCGTTTTCGGCGATTTGCAAAAGTTCCAGGGCTTCTTTACGGCTTAGGTCGGGTTCGGGGACTTCCCGGGCCTTTTGTTGTTCTTCCTGTTCGGGGGATGCGGCGGATGGTTGGGTTTGGGG
>CAYWHT010000523.1:0-3546 GCA_964458135.1 uncultured Saprospiraceae bacterium
TAGAGCATCAGCCTTCCAAGCTGAGGGTCGCGGGTTCGAGTCTCGTCGCCCGCTCTTTTTATTAAATGTCAGGCGCCGGGAAAAAGGCCGGTGCGGTTTTTTGAAAAAGTTTAGTATTTTTGCGGCCACGCCGAGATAGTGGTTACTAGGGAGGGCTCTGAATGAAGAGAAATGAAAAGTGGTGCATATGGCTCCGTGCAGGTCGCGAATGTTAATAGCCAATGTAGCTCAGTGGTAGAGCACTTCCATGGTAAGGAAGGGGTCGGGGGTTCAAATCCCTTCATTGGCTCAAAGTGTGTTCCCTAGTTAGGGGAAGGCCAATGTGGCCAGGGATGGCAGTCCCGATAGTCGATTGACCTCCTCATTGGCACAGTCACGGCAATCTTTACAGGTGAATCACTTTTTCTTATCCAAAATTAAAAACGACAATATCGATGGCTAAGGAAACTTTCGAAAGGTCGAAACCTCACCTTAATATTGGGACGATCGGTCACGTAGACCACGGTAAAACAACGCTTACTGCGGCTATTACATATGCACTTTCCGAATCCGGTTGGGCGGAAAAGAAGGATTACGATACGATCGACGCCGCTCCGGAAGAGAAGGAAAGAGGTATCACGATCAACACCGCACACGTAGAATACCAAACCGAAAAGCGTCACTACGCGCACGTCGACTGCCCCGGCCACGCCGACTATGTAAAGAACATGGTAACGGGCGCCGCTCAGATGGACGGCGCCATTTTGGTAGTTGCCGCCACCGACGGTCCGATGCCCCAGACGCGGGAGCACATCCTGCTTGCTCGCCAGGTAGGCGTGCCGAACATCGTCGTCTTCATGAACAAGACCGACCTGGTCGAGGACGAAGAGATGTTGGAACTCGTTGAAATGGAAGTGCGTGAACTGTTGGATCAGTACGAATTCGACGGCGACAATGCCTCCATCATCAAGGGCTCCGCACTAAAAGCCCTCGAAGGCGATGCAGACGCCATCCAGGCCATCAAAGACCTGATGGACGCCGTAGATGCGCAAATCCCCGAACCGGAACGCCTCATCGACCAGCCTTTCCTGATGCCGGTGGAAGACGTATTCACGATTACCGGTCGTGGCACCGTAGCTACCGGACGGATTGAGCGCGGCATCATCAAAACCGGTGATCCCGTAGAAATCGTCGGCATGATGAAAGAAGGCGAAAAGCCGCTGAAGTCGACCATCACGGGCGTGGAAATGTTCCGCAAGATCCTGTCGCAGGGCGAAGCCGGTGACAACGCCGGATTGCTGCTTCGTGGCGTGGAAAAAGACCAGATTAAGCGCGGCATGGTTATCTGCGCTCCCGGATCGGTTACGCCCCACCGCAAATTCAAGTGCGAGGTGTACGTACTGGGTAAAGATGAAGGTGGTCGTCATACGCCCTTCTTCAATGGCTACCGCCCGCAATTTTATTTCCGCACCACCGACGTAACGGGCGATGTCAACCTGCCCGACGGCGTGGAAATGGTTATGCCCGGCGATAACGTTTCGCTGGAAGTTAACCTGATCAACGCCGTAGCTATGGAAAAAGGCCTGCGTTTCGCCATCCGCGAAGGCGGCCGTACGGTAGGCGCCGGTCAGGTGACCGAAATTCTCGAATAGATGCCGAAAAGAGCAGACGCTCTTTAGGTTGCGATATGAAGGGAATCGAGTGGGGGTTTATCCCGCTTGATTCCCCGTATTATTAAGCGATGAGCAATCAATAACTGTCGGTTTTTCAGGAGCGCTTTTCCTTTATCCGGGGTTGAAGAACCGCTTCCCTTGGCGCTGCTAAGGTCGGGAACCTTCGCCCCCACTGAAGAACAAGTCGCTGGCCTATTGAAACCCCGCACCTATTGATTTGATCGCGCACCGCTAAGCGCACCCTTCATAAGGGGCCAAATTACTTTGATACAGGGGAGTAGCTCAACTGGTAGAGCGACGGTCTCCAAAACCGTAGGCTGCGGGTTCAAGTCCTGTCTCCCCTGCTAAGGGCGCCAAATCCGACGCCCGGCACGCGGAACGCAAATGAACGGCAACCGATGCAACAGATTATGGTTTTTAGCCATGGCGAGTATGACTTCGGTTGCAAAAGATGGGCGTAGTTGGTTAGCCCTTAAAGCAGCATAAGCGATGGAAAGATTAAAAATTTATATCAAGGAGAGTTATAACGAATTAATCCATAAGGTAACCTGGCCCAGCTGGTCTAACCTCACCAATAGTACGGTAGTCGTATTGGTGGCGTCCTTGATTCTGGCGCTCGTTATCTTTTTGATGGATGTCGTTTCTAATCGAGTTCTCGATTTGGTCTACGGAGTCTAACCAATATAGCAGTGTTGATGTCTGAAGAAAGCAAATGGTATTCATTACGGGTAATTAGTGGAAAGGAGCGCAAGATCAAAGAACGCATCGAAATGGAGGTGCAGCGCTCCGGGTGGAAAGACTTCATCACGCAAGTGCTGGTGCCAACGGAGAAAGTATATAAAATTAGAAACGGCAAGAAAGTAATCTCGGAACGCAACATCCTGCCCGGATACATCCTCATCGAAGCCGATCCCAGCAAGTTGACCGGGGAAATGATACAAACCATCGCTAACATCCCCAATGTCATTCACTTCCTGGGAAAAAACAATCCCATCCCCATGCGCGCCGCCGAAGCCAACCGCATGCTGGGCAAGGTTGACGAATCACAGGATGCCGGTGAAGCGCTTATCGAACCCTTTATCGTCGGGGAGACGGTCAAAATTATCGACGGGCCTTTCAGTGAGTTCGTGGGAGATATTCAGGAGGTAAACGAAGAGAAGAAAAAGCTAAAGGTGATTGTCAAGATCTTTGGGCGGGGCACGGAAGTGGAGCTCAACTTTATGCAAGTGGAAAAGCAATCCTGACAAGACAAAACGGATACAATAACGTCAATACCTGCCGGTTTTGGTTTTTGCGCCCGCCGGTGAAGTGAGCGCAAAAAAATGCTTCCCTAAGACCGGGACGGATACTTAAAAAGCGTAAATAAAATGGCTAAAGAAGTAGAGGGCTTTATCAAGCTGCAGGTACGGGGAGGCCAAGCTAATCCAGCGCCCCCGGTAGGACCGGCTCTGGGCGCCAAGGGGGTCAACATCATGGAATTCTGCAAGCGCTTCAACGCGAAGACGCAGGAATCTCCCGGAAAGCTGTTGCCCGTGGTCATCACGGTATATAAAGATAAGTCGTTCGAGTTTGTTGTCAAAACGCCGCCGGCGGCCATCCAATTGCTGGAAGCATCAAAACTCAAAGGGGGATCCCCGGAACCTAATCGCAACAAAGTGGGATCGGTTACCTGGGATCAGGTCAAGGCGATTGCCGAAAACAAAATGCCCGACCTCAATTGTTTCACCCTGGAATCGGCCATGAAGATGGTGGCGGGCACCGCCCGCAGCATGGGCCTCCTGGTGAAAGGCACGCCCCCCTGGGAGGCCGAAGCGGCAAGCGAAAACTGACACTGCTCAAAAGCTAGTACACTGTGTAATAAGTAATTTTGCGCTTTGGCAGTGTCTTTTGGCGA
>CAYWHT010000524.1:0-3540 GCA_964458135.1 uncultured Saprospiraceae bacterium
GTATAAGGATGTTGGGGTAGCGTGGTATCCCGGGCCGTGGGCCCATCGGTGACGTTTTTTTCTTCCGTCAGGAGAAAGGTCGTATCGGTAGGGTGCGAGTGCGTAGTATCCTTTTGCTTTTCGGACGGAATGGATTCGATTTCTGGCTCCGGTAACTCAACCGGCGGGATTTCTTCCTCGTCCGGAGTTTTTTCGAAGGGCGTGCGAACACCGGCCTCTTCCGGCACATCATTCTCCATCTCGGTTTTGTTTTTGGGAGGCAGGTCAATCATGTCGAGGAACTTTTTAATTCCTCCGGTAGCGAAAATTACAGATCCCAAGATCAACGTGAGCAGTAATAAAATCTTCAGCCCGGCAAAACTGGAAGGTTTGCGTTGCGAAGGAGGGTAGGGCGGAAAGGGAGGGTATTCATACCTCCCGATCCGCGGGCTTCGGGGGGTCCCGATGGCAATTACGATAAAAACGATGATTACCAATACAACTACAGGCTCCATGATTAAATGTTTTCTTTTGCTTTATGGATGGAAAGGATAGCGTAGGGCGTGCGATCCTACACTTACCTTTCGACGTTACAAAAAATCAGCCCTGTGATTTGATTTTCAGCATGAACCAGCAGGCTTACCGTTGGTCGTCAGTAAGAGATTTGGAGCAATTCACCAAGTTGTTATGGCTTTGGAAGTTGGTTGGTTGGATTTCCGTTAAATGGGGTTATGAACTTTTGATTTGTTATAACAAATATAAAGTAATTATACGAAAAGTCAAACTTTTTTTTTAAATGCGGCAGGTAGTGAGGCATACCCACTGACCCTGCCGCCCACGAAATAAAAAAGAAATTAAGACGCTGTCGTTTAGAAATCTTTATTCGGGGCAATTGGTTATCAAAGTAGATAGTGTAATTACTGAAATTTTCTTGGGCAGGCCGGAAAGCGTTAGTTGGCAGATAGTTAGATAGGATTTGAATTGAATTTACAACATTGATCAGTCTTTCCAGCAAGGGACTGCGCTTCTGTCTTTTATGTTGCGTCTCAATTTCATTTTCAATTTACCGGTTATTTGGTAAAAACTCAAGCCTTTTTTATGATTTCACAGAAAGTTAAAGTGAATTCTTAGAAAAAATAGGGTAGGAAGGGTCTGTGAGGGAAAGCGGGCGTTAGATATGGGATTTGGGCGTCATTTTCCGACGATTTGGGCGTAGTAATAATTTCCGATATCGACGGTCCATTCTCCGGCTCGGATGGCGGACCGGAACCGGTTAAGGGGGGCATTCGAACCTTCGGTAGCTTTTCGGAGCAGGTTGCAATCCTGGTCTTGGGCGCCAAAACCGTGTTCAAAAGCCCTTTTGAGTTGTTTGAGAATCGTCAGCTCTAAAAATTGCCGGTGTTTTTCCGGGCTGAGGTTTGCCGGTTGGATCTCCGGGGCACTCAGGGGAGGAAGTTCCGTTTTATTTTGCTCTAGAAATTGAGCAAGGTACAGGGCAGATTGGAAGAAAACCCGGCCCAGGATCTGTCGGCCTTCATTTTCTTGGAACGTAAAAGGAGTGAAGTCACTCGGGTTGACCGTTCGGGGCGTTTCGAGATAGTTGTTGAAGGTTCCGGAAAGAAATAGCCCCAGGTTTTTCCGTTGGGGGTGTTCATTTAGCTTTTTGTACTCGTAGCTGTGGATGCGGACGAAGCCGGGTGATAACAGGCGGAAGCTTTGTTCGGACCGGACGAGAACACAGCGGGAGCAGGCGGGTTTGGGCTCCAATTCATCATTGAGTCCGCCCCAATAACCGATCATAGTTTGAAGGAGAGCGTCGGCATTTTGCCGGTCAGCTGGGGGGTGTTCGATTAAAGAGGGATCGACAAAAACGTGGATATGTGCATCGAAGCTGTCGCCGTCAAATATGGGCCGCAAACGTATGGCGAGCAAGTCCCGGGATACGGTGCAATCGCCCGTCATTTCCCTGGCGCCCGTGCGGAAGATGGCCTTGCCGTTGGCTTTGATTTGCAATACACTGCGTTGAATGAGCTTGTGCGCCGAGTAATGGTACAACTCGTAGTTTCCGGCCAAAGAAGGAAGGCTCCGAATAGTGGTTTGGTTCCAGAGCAGATAGCGCAATTGTTCGTAGGCGGGGGTAATATCGTCGGGTAAGCCGTCGCTTTCACCCAGAAAAAAGTGCCGGATCTCGTCGGCCTGCTCGTGATCGAATTGAGCAAGGCGGTATTTGCGGGGATCAACATCGCCGTATCCTTGCGGTATTTTCCGGAGGTATTCCCGTCCGCCCCGAACCCTCCCTTTGTAAAACCCGGTGAACACCCCTTTCATGAGCAATTCGTTCGCCGCGGTCTGTTTGGTGGTGAGTAGCGTCGTAAAGTAATTACGCTCGTCGGGGGTCTCCACATAAATCTTCACGACGTCTTGAAGGCCGGTTGCCAGTTCGACGTATCCGCGGTAATCCTTGAAAGCAACCCCTTTGCTCAGCACCTGACCGTTTGACTTAATCTCGAGAATGGAGCTGACAATCACGGGCTGATCTTCGTAGTGGCCATTGACCAAGACGAAGCTTTCGTAGACGCCCACCAAGGCTTCGTAGATCCTGGAAGCATGCCGGGGCTTTTGATGTACGCCGGGGTTGGCTTCGAGCCGGTCTTTGCCTACGCTAAGGAAATGTTGCGGGGCTACCTCTTCCGCCGGGGTATTCTGGGAATCCCGGCGTACGAACAGCACCCTGCCACAGACGCTGCGCGGAGCCTCTCTTTCCGTAACGGAAGTATAAGTCCCTTCGATCCAGTGCGTGTTTTTTAATGAACTATCCTCCAAAAAAAAATTGATGAAAGTTTTATCCCGTCGCGTGCTGCTGTGTACATCGGTAGGGGTCCGGCTCAAGTGTAAGATGATCTGTTGGCCGTTTCGCTCCGGATAGCCTTTTAATATCACCTGATTCAACATCCGGCGATCGCTGCGTGGGCCCACCGGAAATTTGAGTTGTACTGTTTTTTCTTCCGTCAAATAGCAAACCCCCTGTCCGATCTTTTTGCCGTTGGAGAAGTAAACGTCGTAGTGGATAGGGGGGGCGGGCGCTGGTTGGGTTTGGGGATGCAGCAGATCGTGTTGCCTCCCGGTGATTGCTTCCGGAAGCTTGTTATTTTGGCGGCACCATTCGAGGAAGTCTTTCATCCCTTTCATCCCTAGATACCGGACAAAAACGTTTGGGTACAGACTCCGGTTGGTGTTGAAGGTCTGGTTTTGCTGTTTGGATACGGGGATATGCAAATAACTGTAGACGCTTTTTTCGCCGATGTCCTTATTTCCCAGCGTTTCCTGCAGATGCCGGCCGAGGGTCATCGTTTTTTGATCTCTTTCTCTCTCCTTGCTCGGCAAAAAATAATAGTCAGTTACATTCTTGACCTGATGGATGGTTTTTCCGGTCTTTTCGGCGTAAACGCGCTTCATTTCGCTTAACAGCTGGTCCAGGACCTGCCAAAGAATAGTGATTTTCATGCTGAAATGGTTTACGTAAGGCTCAATGACGCGAACAATTCATCGCCCTTACAATAA
>CAYWHT010000525.1:0-410 GCA_964458135.1 uncultured Saprospiraceae bacterium
GTGGGGGATGTTGCCGTCAAAAAAAAGCGAGTCTCCGGCGCGCAGGTCGAGAACGGTTTCATCCAGGTAAAACTTGAATTCCCCTTCGATGAGGTAGAGAAATTCGTAGGCTTCGGTAGAGACTTTGGGGCGGGTATTACCTGGATCCAGGGTCACGATGGAAATTTGAAAAGCACCGCTGTCGATAGAGTATTCCAGGATAGAGCGGTAATGAAAGCCGACGGCGCTTTCTTCTTTGACATAGGGGATATAGTTTTCTTTGCGGACCAAGATGTAATTGGAAAAAGCATCATCGTTGTCAATTTCCGCAAAGAAATCATGGGGTGGAATCTCCAGGACGCCAATGAGCTGGAACAAAGTGGCGATCGTTGGAATAACCCGGCCGTTCTCAATTTTGGAGAGCATGGCGG
>CAYWHT010000525.1:420-3538 GCA_964458135.1 uncultured Saprospiraceae bacterium
ACTGATGCCTGCGGCGTCGGCCAAGTCGATCAAGCGCATTTTCCGGGACTTGCGGTGTTCACGGATTTTAGACCCGATACGGTGGATGAGGTAGCTAGAGGTTAGTTTCATGGTGCTCGTCGATCGTTGCGGTAGCTATAAGTGTCATCTTTTTTCCTGCACGGATAAACAGTCGAAGCGTGTACCGTACCGGTATTATAAGCATAAATTCGGTTATTCAATAAAGCAAAGCCGGTAATAACTGGTCTTACCCGTTTGGGGTGGTGCGATTTTCTATTTATGAAATCAGCGGTTTGTATAACTCTTTTTGAATAAGGGATTGAAAGTCAATGTAAATTTACCTAAAAGCTATCTTTTATACGAGATTTTTGTCTGGGGAAAAGAAAAAAAAGTGAAAATTTCTAATTATGAAAGATGCCAAAATTAAGGGTTGCCCATGAATGACGCTTTGGGTAGGATGGCCGTATTCGCCAGTGCTGAGCGGCCTCTTCAAATCAGGGAGGCGTCCCTTCCGCAGCCCGGTCAGGGAGAAATCCTGGTGCGCAACGAATGCACAACCCTTTGCCGTAGCGATTTGTATACCTATTCCGGAAAACGCCGGGAAAAGACGCCGACCGTTTTAGGGCACGAGATTGTCGGGCGGATTATCGGATTCGGCCACGCTGCCGTCGCCGAAGACGTGCGGGGTGAGCCTTTGCGGGTCGGAGACCGCGTAACCTGGTCCATTTTTGCCAGTGATCCACAAGGAGCTCTGGCGCGAGCCGGCATTCCCCAAAAGGAGAAAGACCTATTCAAATACGGGCACGAGCAATTGACGGCGAAAAGCACCTTTCACGGAGGGCTTGGCACGCATACGCTCTTGCGCCGGCATACGGCTACGATTAGGGTAAAGGAATCGGCGCCGGCGCAGGTGATGGCTTTGGCGAATTGCGCCGCCGCCACCGCAGCGGGTGCTTTGCGCATGGCGGAAGGGATACGGGGTAAGAACGTGCTGGTATCCGGCGCGGGCATGTTGGGCGTCTTTGCCTGTGCGATGTGCCGGGCGGCCGGCGCCCGGCGAATTGTCGCCGTGGACCCTAATCCGCCGCGGCTGGAAGTCAGCCGGACTTTCGGGGCGGATTTTGGCCTCCTTCCCAATACGGATTTATCGACCCGTCTTAGAGAGCGGACCGACCTGTCCGAAGTAGATATAGTGCTCGAATTCAGTGGAAAAGCGGAAGCCATGGAGGCCACGTTGGGCGTGACCGGAATCGGCGGAGTAGTCGTTTGGGTAGGCGCCACCTATCCGCAACGGGCCCTATCTATTGAGGGGGAATACGTGTTGCGTCGCTTGCTGACCATTCGCGGTCTGCACAATTACAACCGGGAAGATTTGGTGCGCGCCGTAGAGTTTATCGAAGAACAGCACGATCAATTCCCCTTTGCCGACCTGGTCGAAGACCGGTTTGGGCTGGAGCAAGTCAATGAAGCATTCGAATACGCGCTCCGGGAGCATCCTTACCGGGTAGGAATTTGGTTGGAGTAGAATGTTGAATGATGCCGCATCCAAGGGGGCAGTGGGGAAGTCGCGCATTTCGCTTATAGTCCGCCAGGTCAGCATTCACAAATTTTGGGTTGGCGGGCTACAAGTAGATTCAACATTCCAACAAAAGCAATAAGTTTTTATGCAACCCACCTCAAAGATTTCCCGCTGGCTGGCCCGCACCAACGGCTTTAATTTCGCCTTATTCGCCATTACGGCGGCTTTTATCACCTACTGCAGCATGTACGGTTTTCGTAAGCCCTTCACGGCGGGCGTTTACGCCAACCAAAGCTTATGGGGGGTAGATTACAAAATTATTCTTATCACCACGCAGGTATTGGGTTACATGTTGTCGAAATTCATCGGCATCAAGGTGGTTTCGGAAATGACGCCGGCCTGGCGCATCCGGGCTATACTGGCGTTGATTGGGGTTTCCTGGGCAGCCTTGCTTTTTTTGGGGGTTATTCCCTACCCATATAATTTTATCGCCATGTTTTTCAATGGCCTGCCGTTGGGGATGATTTGGGGTATCGTATTTAGCTTTCTGGAAGGGCGCCGGCTGACCGAGCTGTTGGGGGCGGGCATGAGCGCCAGTTTTATCGTGTCTTCTGGATTTGTCAAGGCGACCGGCTTGTCTTTAGTGGAAAATTACGGGATCAGTGAATACTGGATGCCTTTTTTTACGGGCTTGCTGATGGCGCCCTTGCTATTTGTCGGCGTTTGGATGCTCAGCCACATTCCCCCGCCCAGTACGGAGGACGAAGCCGCGCGCACCAGGCGGGTGCCGATGGATAACCGTCAGCGGCGAGCGTTTTTTCTGGCTTTTGCGCCCGGTATAATACTCATGGTAAGCATCTACATTGCCCTGACCATCTTCCGGGATATCCGGGACAACTTTGCCGTGGAGCTCTGGGCGGCGTTGGGTTACGCCGGGGAGCCCCGGATTCTGTTAACGGCGGAAATTCCGATTGCCATCAGCGTACTGGTCATCATCAGCTTGATGATGTTTATCCGGAACAACCGCACGGCTTTCTATGCCAATCAGTTAATCATCTTCATCGGAGGACTGCTGGTTTTGGCGACTACCTGGCTTTTCCAGGCCGATTTATTGCCTCCGGCGGCCTGGATGATCATTATCGGTTTCGGCATGTACCTCGCTTATATTGCCTACCATACCATGCTTTTCGAACGTTGGATCGCCATGTTCAAACGTGAAAGTAATATCGGCTATCTGATGTACGTCGCCGACGCCTTCGGCTATCTCGGAAGTGTGGCCATCCTTTTTTACAAAAATTTCGGGGCGCCGAAATTGAGCTGGCTTGCTTTTTTTACGGGTTGCGCTTACGTCGTCGGTACGGCTACCCTGGTTCTGGGCATGGCGGGTACACTGTATTTCCGGTATAAGGAAAGGCGTATGCACCAACCGGCTGTGGAACAGCAACCTTCTGTCTGAGTCTTTTCCGCCCTTCCTTTTGTGGCGTCCGTTTTCCTCACAGGCATGGAATGCTTTAGGCCGACTTGTCCTTCATTTCCTCTGTTAACCCGGATGATGCATGAATTGATCTATTACGCGGCGCCATTCCTGGCCGTCCTCGT
>CAYWHT010000526.1:0-2513 GCA_964458135.1 uncultured Saprospiraceae bacterium
TAATCAAAAAATTGCTAATTTTCGACTCAAAGACCAAACCCGCAATGGGTTCAATGTTTAATGTTGCCCGTCCTGCTTCGTCGCCCGGGTAAAAATGCCGCTTACCCTTTGGAACTTTCAAAAAGCAAAATACCTCATTGCGGGTATGGGAAGTTTAGCTTTTTAGTCTTAACTTTGAAGGGAAAATCGGTTTGAAATTAATGGTTAAAATACTCCCCGGTAGACCTGAAAGCTTTTTGGGCGTTTACCCTGCGGAATAGTCGCTCTGCGAATTCCACAGGGTAAACTTCCAACAAGCTCATAATTATATTTCCGATAAAACCCTTGTCAACTTTTCTTATTGGTGATAGGGACATGCTTTCCCGAATTCAACCAGAGCTTTGAGAGGCTAGTTTTTACTGAATAGAAAGGGCAAGAGAAAACTAAATGGGGCATAGTTGTCAGGTTCAACCCGCAAGCGGTTGCCGAATGATTATGCCCCCCTCCGAATAAGCTCTTATCCTTTCCACTGTCCGGCCCGGGCAAAACCTCCTGCATTCATTAACGGCAATTATTTTGGCAATTATATTTAGGCGATTGGATTGTATGTGATGCACAAGAACCGTTTTAGAGTTATACGCTTAAATCGGTTTTTGGGATGGCCTCTCTCCTCACGTAGGAGGGGGGTTTTTTAATTTTGCCCGTCCTCCTACTCACGGGGACTCTTCTCATCAAAATGGTCAATCCTTCAGATCTACCATTCCACCTCACCCAAATTTTTGGCACGGTATTTTCTTATAAGTAAGCAAAGATGATAAGCATTCATCGGAAACCTTATTCAGAAACCAGGTTCGGGCCAATAACTGGGACCTGACCAACCACAAACCTATTGCCATGCTGCGGCAATAAAATGCTGCTCATCCGGTGCGGTGCACTGCGGGTGGGGTAGCAGAGCTATGCTTTTGCCGGAGCGAAAACAAATTCCAAAACACACACGCAAGATGAAACACTGGATTCATTTCAACCATGGACAAAAAAGTACAAGAGGCCGCAAACTTTTTGGCCTTTGGATTTTCGTACTAGCCACTTTGATGGCGAGCGGGTCCCTGGCGGCGCAAGAAGTGGCGCTACCGGATTTCGGCGCCGAATACGGTAGTGGTAAAGACCGGGAAACTCAGCGCGACAACTGGCGGGCATTCGTTGAAGCTTGCGCATTCGCCCTGGAAAACGGAGGCGCCGTAGCGCTGGACAGCACCTTAGAAATCCGGCAATACCCGGGAGAAAATATTACCCTCCCCAAAAATGCAGAGCTGATCGTCCGCGGGGCAGATCGTGCTAAAAGCATCGTGGATGTGTATCCCAAGACGGGAGTAGGCCCCGGCAGCTACGGCATATTCAATGTAGAAGAAGAAGGCGTCAACTTAACGGTGGAGAATTGTCAATTTTGGGGGCCGAAGCACCTGCTACGTTACCAAACCTACCAGGCTACGCTGAAATGGAACGGCGAAGATGACGTCATCCGGGTTGATCCGGAGCAGGAATTTTGGCCCGAATTGTGGGAGCGCCTGGAGCCCGGTGACACCGTTTTTTACACCTCGGACTACACCCAAAAAGTAGGCCGCGTGGCAGTGATTAAAGCCATTAATTACGACGCGAAAGCCTTTCAGACTACGGAAGACCTGGACGCCGGCGGGGAAGTTTCCGATACGGTTACCCATGTGGCTTTCTATTGGCCGGAAGATGCGCCCCAAGCCGATGTACGCAAATACTCCCGCTCGTGGCAAGAAGGGAATGTCGAGAACTATTTCCTGAAGTACCAGCCGGGATTTGATGCATACGCCATTCAGGGTAGCATCAATTTCAATAACTGTAACCTGGAAGGCTTTGAAACCATCGTTCAGCGTGCCGGTGGCTGGGTAGACCTCAATATTCAAAATAGCCGCCTCTCCGCTTTAGTGACCGGGGTGTCCTATTTTGAAGGGGAAGTCGCCGATAACTTAAGCAAAATAATGGTAGATGGGCTGGAACTGACCGGCTGTGGATTTGCTTCCGACGGCGGGGCCGTTAATGAAGGGAATTTATCGGCGGGCAGTCCCGCTATTTGGGGTTCCGGTTTTTATAACCATCCCAATGTCGGGCTGGAAATCCGCAATGCACATATCCACGATAACACGGCCGGCGCCTTCCGGAACTTTTCCGGGCGGGGTGCCGCGTCCAAACCGGCCGATCCTTCGGAATCCGCTCGATTCGAAAAGGTCGTTTTCGAACGCAACGGCGAGTATTCCCTGCTAACTTCCGGCGTTTTCCCCACCGAAATTATCAATTGCCAATTCCTGGAGTACGGCAACCTGGAGCTCAATTTTTCCGCCGATATTATCGGTACGGAGTTGGGGGTTGATTATTTTCTCTCCAATTCCAATCCGCCGGCGCCCGAAGCTGCGGAAGTATTTGTGCTGAACATTCAGGATTGCAAGATTGACGATGTGCAATTTACCACTAGTCCCTGGAATGCCGCCCTGCTCAATAAGTTTCGA
>CAYWHT010000526.1:2523-3536 GCA_964458135.1 uncultured Saprospiraceae bacterium
CGAAGTGCGCAATTGCGATTATTACCTTTACCCAAGTTCTTCGCAAAACGCCAATTCTTTTTTCGGTCTGGGGGAACGCGATGAGATGACGCGGTTCGACGTCGCCATTAAGGGGGGAACTATTCATTTTCCCGACGACGGGCAACCCGTGGATCCTTCCGATAATTCCATAGATGCGGATTTCATACGTTCTCTCGTAGCCTTGGGCCCCAATATCAGCGGGCAGGTGCTTATTGAAAATATTCAACTCGAAAATGATCAGGACCGGGTATTTGCTCCGGTCGCAATTCAGTCCAACTGGCTCAATTTCGGGCTAAGGTGCATTGTCAGAAATTGTGACCTCTCGCCCTGGCGCCGGCTGATGAACCCCCTTAACATGGCGACCGCCAAACATAATGTACAGCTGGAAGGAACGCCCTATTTCGGCGACCGCCCCGAATCCATGTTCTACATCAACGCCTTGAAAGCGGGAAGCACGAGCCGCGCCATCGACCCCCAAAATCGCTTCTACCGCGATACGGTGCGCGAGCAAAATTTACTGATCGACGACGAATACGATACCTATTTGGTGGAAGGGGATACGCTCAAAACGGTTTCCCTTTACGAATTTCACCTCGTTAATCCTAACCAAAACTTTCACGCCGGCATCGCCAATCATCGCTTCCGTGGGCAGGTAAAGCTGGTGGCCGAAGAAAAATTGCGCATTCTCCCACACGGGGTCGACCCAGCTTCCAACATCGCGGGAGAAGATGCGATTACGCTTTACGAAGGCGATTCCATCGTTCTGCAAGGTGTTCCCGATGAGTGCCTGTCGCGCAATCCGGATGCCCAAATAACCCGCGAGGTGTTGATCGGCACAGGTGACGGAGCGCGTACCGTCTGGGAGCTTGACCAGTCTACCGATGCTTTCAAGGGAGAACCGGTGGTGCCGGGAAGCGTGCGCCTGGTCACCGATGACGGCATCGAACTGGCCGCCGACCAGGAAGGGTTCCTGCAATCGGAAGCCGTAGAAG
>CAYWHT010000527.1:0-3516 GCA_964458135.1 uncultured Saprospiraceae bacterium
TGGTTTGGGGCACCGTTTCGGGTGGCTGGCTGTCAAAGTTCAACTGGAAGCCCATGGTGAGCTGGAAGCTATCGGAAATGTTAATGCCCAGGCTGGTTTCGGTACTGATGCGGTAATCCTGGAGGTCGGTAAAACGGGGTTGCAGGTAAGTGACATGGCTAAGGCGCAGCAACTCGTTAAAGCGATAAGAACCCGAGAGGTAGGCGCTTGCCCGGTGCGCGCGATCGATGACGATGTTTTCGGGATCGGCCGATGACTTTTCGTATTCGTACATGTAGGTAATCCCTAGGTAAACGTTGCTTGTATCGGTCTCCAGGGCCGCGTAACGCAAGCTCAATCCGGCCAACGTACGCAGATCGATCTCCTGAATTTCATTGTATTGGGCTTGCCCGAACCCCTCCAAGGTCAAATAGGCATTCAGGTCGCGACCATAGCGCAGATGCAAAAAGCCTTCGTTGGTGAAATTAGTGGGAATGGCGCCGGGCGCATTGAGGTTGGTGAAGCGGTTTAATTCGTAGCCCAACAGTGCTAACCAGTGACTGGAGGGGGTATTGACCACAAAACTCAGGTCGAGCTCCGGGTTCAGGTACTGCCCTGCCTTATTCCGGCTCAGGGCAAAACTGAGATCCACCGCCCCGGCTATGTCTCTACCTTCCAATGCGGGCCGCATTTTTTCCGTGTTGATCACGGTTTGACTCGCTACCGGCAAAGCGCAGCACAATAGAAAAAACGGGAGTAGACGGGCTGACATGCTGTGGCGAATTGTGGTTTAGGCCACTAAAGGTAATCCATTTCTCCCTAACGCTCTCCATCACCGGTGCGGACAATCAGCAGCGGAATATGCATGTCCTGTTCGATCAACCGCATGGCGACGCTGCCGAGCAAGAAGGCCGTTACGCCGCCGCGCCCGCGCGTGCCCACCACGATTAGGTCGATCCCTTCAGAGAAAGCGTACTCGTAGATGCGCTCCGATATGGATTTCTGCTTGCTGAAGTCCATGACGCGCGGGATATTTTCCACTTCTTTGTCCTTAAAGCTTTTAATAAACCTGCGGAAGGAGCGCTCCGCATCCCGCTTCATGCTTTCGTTGACGTCTTCCACCGGAATGTAGGGAAAATAGTGCGAGGGCACGTTCATAACGTGCTGAGCGGTGAGCTGCGCCCCCGTACGCTGCTGCAAAAAGCGGGATAAGCGGATGGCGTGCTTGGAAAAGCGGGAAAAATCAACCGGTACCAAAATATTTTCAATGCGCTGGTGGGCCGTTTCCGGCACCATGAGCATGTGGGAGATCAGGTCGCCCAGGCGCAGCATCTTAGAGGCCACCATGCCGGTGCCCGAGTAAGAGATTTTTTTGCCGACGATAGTCAGGCTGACCTTATGCCGCTTCGCAATTTTGGCGAGGGCTAAGGGCGTAGAGTCTTCCTCCCGCACCACGACCGCGTACGGCAACCGGGGGTTGACGGACAGTAAGTGGTGCTCCACCTGCTCCTCAATACTTTCTTCGACTATTTCTTTGAGCGGCTTATCTAGCTCGCTCATGATTTCTTCGGCTTCTTCGGGATAATCGAAAAGGATGTTGTGAGCGAAGGTGATCCTTTCGATACCCTCGATTTCCCGGTATAGATAACCCGCATAACGAATCAGCAGATTGTCCATTTCGGTGAGGTCCATACAGACCATCAAATGTTTAAAGGGTTGCTCCATATTTTATTCGGATGGGACGTCTTTTTCTTTTTGGCGTTTGGCGATGAGCTCTCCGATGACCCGGCGGTAAGATTGCTGCTCGCGCTGTTGTTTGCGGCGCTCCATCTCCTCCCATTCCTCTTGCAATCCCTGGTACAGGCTATAGCACATGATGAGCAGTAAGATGGAAAAGGGCAATCCCGTTGCGATGGCCGCCGTTTGCAGGGCCGCCAATCCACCGCTGAAGATCAGGGTGGCCGCCACTCCACCTTCGCTCAGCGCCCAGAAAATACGCTGGCCTACCGGTGCGTCCAGCTTGCCCCCCGAGGTAATGCTGTCGATGACCAGGGAGCCGGAATCGGAAGAGGTCACGAAGAAGCTCGTTACCAGTATGATCCCAATAAAGGAGGTGACGGCGGCAAACGGAAACTCTTGCAGCATGACAAATAGCGCCGTGGAAATATCCGCATCTACGGCCGCTGCAATATTACCAATTCCATTTAATTCCAGATGCATGGCCGACCCGCCAAATACCGACATCCAGAAAAAAGTCAGAATGGTGGGCACCAGCAGTACGCCGAGAATAAACTCCCGCACGGTGCGCCCCCGGGAAACGCGGGCGATGAACATGCCCACGTAGGGCGACCAGGAAATCCACCAGGCCCAGTAAAAGACCGTCCAATTGTTCTGCCATTTCCCGCCGGTGTAGGTCTCCGTCCAGGTGCTCAACTGCAGCAGCGAGCCGAAGTACTCGCCAGTATTCTGAATGAACCCATCCATGATAAACAGGGTGGGCCCGAGGATGAGCATAGCGATGAGGAAAATGAGCCCGAGGCGCATGTTCATCTCGCTGAGCACCCTTACGCCCTTGTCGATGCCCAACACGACCGAGGCGGTAGCCATCAGGGTGATGATGGCAATCAGGGCCACCTCCGTGGCGACACCCGAGGAAATGCCGAAAAGATAGTTCAACCCGGCCGCCACCTGCTGCACACCGAATCCAAGCGAAGTAGCCAGACCGAAGAGCGTAGCCACCACGGCGATCACGTCAATAGCATTACCAATAGGACCGTATACGCGATCCCCCAACAGGGGGTAAAACACCGAGCGGAACGTGAGCGGCATCTTCCGGTTAAAACAGAAAAAGGCCAGGGAAAGCCCGACAATCGCGTAGATCGCCCAGGCGTGCATGCCCCAGTGCAGGAAGGTGTATTTCATCGCATTGCGCGCCTGCACCGACGCGTTGGACGCTTCCTGCGGCGGTGTCGTAAAATGGGTAATGGGCTCCGCCACACTGAAAAACAACAACCCAATGCCCATGCCCGCCGAAAAGAGCATAGCAAACCAGGCAAAGGTGCTGAAATCGGGCTTGGCGTCTTTCCCTCCCAGGCGTATCCGGCCGTATTTACTCAGGGCGACCATCAGCCCCACCACGACAAATATGTTTACACAAAGCACCAGAAACCAGCCTCCATTAACCGAGACCCCCGACTGGATCGCGGAAAAAATCCGCTCCATGGGGTCGCCAACGATAAATGTCAGGACAATAAAAATCAAAATAATCGCTGCGGCCGGGTAAAAGACCGGTGCGTGAATGTCGAAATACTTATTCTTCTTTTGCTGCTTTTTTTCCTCTTCGCGTACCATTCTTTCAGATTGAGATTTAGCGATCGATTGCCAAGTTGCTGACAAACATTACTTTACTAAACTGTTTGGGTAGGACGATGTTTGTAAGATTGCACAAAATCTGCAAAACCCCGATTTCCCAAGCTTAGTCCGGATTATGCATGGGTTCTTCGTCACGAGAAGCCAAAATGCCGGCCCTGTGAAATA
>CAYWHT010000528.1:0-3513 GCA_964458135.1 uncultured Saprospiraceae bacterium
ACCAATACAGTCGGCCCGCTGGGCCTTTCTAACGCGCGTAGAAAGCTTTCAGCTGGCGGCCCATCTTCCCCCAGGTCTTTAGCTCCCACTAGGTCACGTTAATTACCTCCCGCCATTGTTCTCCATTCCGTTCCCGCGCCGCCACTTCCACCACCAGCTCCTGCCCGCTCCATTCCGAAGGTAAGGGTGTCTCCCACAGGTGGGCCGTTTTCCGGGCCATCATCCAGGGAGCATAGGCCTCGCGATGTTCTTTGAGAAATCGGAGAACGTAGGGATCTTCCCGCACCTGCCGGTTCATGGGGATGGGGGAGCCCCCGTTGATGCGACAGGTCACTTCGGCGAAGGGGGAGGCGCGGTATACGTTGGCGACGATTTTGGGCCGGGGAGGATCGTCTTGTAGATGGATCGCCATTTGCCGGCATTCCTGCCCGTCGATGGGACAAAACGCCATGGCGTAGCGGTTGCCATCGAAGGAGAGGCGGAAAAAACCGTTGGGCGCCCCGTCCATCCCCATGCGCACCGGGTAGCCGTTCTGGTCGGGCGGTCCTTGCCACCAGGCCCCGCAGGCCGCCCCGGCAATCAGCGCGGGAAAGTCGGCTTGCCCGCTCCAGCCGCCGTCCTGCAAGTCGAGTTGTTCCACCCAGTGCGTATGCGCGGAAACGGCCAGTAAATGCCGGCGATTGTGCAAGACCGAAAACAAGCGTTCCCGGTTGAGGAGGTTGCGGTAGTCTCTTTCGGGCGCGATATTGGTGTAGATGGGAATGTGCATGCAGAGCACAACCAGCTTGTCGTCAGGAACGAAAGACAGATCATTAGCCAGCCACTCTAGCTGCCGATCATCCAGCCAGCCCACGGTGCCTCCTTTGACCGCTTCCGCGGAATTCCAACCCGAATAGCCGATATCGTCCAAAATGACAAAGTGCACCTGTCCGTAATCAAAAGAATAATAGGTCGGTCCGAAATGCCGTTTAAAGGTTTCCCGGCTGTAGCGCACATCCGTGGCGCGCAGGTTGATGTCGTGATTGCCGCAAACCGGATAAAACGGCTTGTGCATATCGCGCAAAGAGGGCAGGAGTTTGGGATAGAGGGAGAGGTTGTCCCAGGTGAGGTCACCCAGTGGCACGACGAAGTCGGCAGGAGTATCCTGGAGGGTAGGCACGGCCAGGTCGTGAAAGTAACCGATTTCCCGCTCGGTATCCGGTTGGATGTCTCCCATAAAAATGGCCTGAAATTGATCGCTTTCCGGATGGCGTTGCAGCGGGAAGCGAAGGATCGGCGGCATCGTTCCAGTAGGAGCAATGCCGGGATAGATCAGATTTTGGGATGCCGGGCTGCCTTCGGGCTGGTAAAGGTAGTGGTTGAGGGGCTGGCCAAATTCATTTTTCGGTAAACGGTAACCGGCGGGCTTGGTGAGCACGATAAATTGTCCCGGCCCGACCGGGAGCGAGAAATAACCCCTTTCGTCGGTAACCACAACCTGCTGCTGATTGGAGACGAGCACTCCCGGAATACCGCGTTGTTCGGGACCGTCCTCGTAAACGACGCCCCGGGCTTGAACTGGAACCATAGGATGCATTTTGGTCAAGAATAAACGGTACTTGCGTATTAGATGTTAATGGGGTATTAAGTTTTCGTTAGGCAAGGCCTAACTAAACAAATAAACCATTCAAGCACTCAACCCATTCTAATGGCATGCAAACTATCCAACTCCGCCTGATTCGAAAAACCAAGCTGGCAGTACGCACCGCGGGCCTTGTATTCGAACCGCTCGATGGAGATTTCCCTTACCGCTCCGGTCAGTTTGTCACCCTGCTTTTTCACCATTTGGGCTCCAAGCCGGTGCGCCGTTCTTATTCCCTGTACACCAGTCCGGGGGTGGATGCGCAACCCGCGATTGCCGTGAAGGCGCAACCCAACGGGCTGGTGTCCAAATACTTGGTGGAGCGACTGCAACAAGGGGAGGTGCTGGAAGCGCTGCCCCCGGCCGGAAAATTTGTCTTACCGCCCTTCGAAGGACCGCGCGATGTATTTCTGTTTGGAGGGGGTAGCGGGATTACGCCCTTGTTTGCTTTATTGAAAAAAGTTTTAAAATACGAAGCCGCCAGCCGCGTGTATCTTGTATTGGCCAACCGGAATGAGGAGCACATCATTTTTCGGGAGGCGATCAACGAGTGGGCGCAGCGGTATCCGGATCGCCTGGAGGCCTTGCACCTGCTGAGTAGCCCGAAGGAGGGCTATACTTTTCCCGCTGTGGTGAAGGCTCGTTGGGGCCGGTTGACCAACGCTTTGGTGGAGGAGTTTGTCGGCCGGCGGTTGTCTTTTCCCGCGGCCCGGGCGCAGTTTTTTCTTTGCGGCCCAAGCGGGCTGAGCCTCAAAGTGCAGCAAACGCTCGGTTTTATGGGCTTTTCTTCCGGGCAAATCCGGCAGGAGCAGTTTGTCATCGTTCCTGCTTACCGCCCCCCTACTGAAACCTTTCCGCGCAGTACGGTCTGGCTTGAAACGGGAGATTGGCAGTACGAAATTCCAGTTTCGCCGGGGCAGACGATACTGGAAGCGGCGGAGGCCCAAGGCGTGCAACTGCCTTATAGCTGCCGTAGCGGCATTTGCACGACTTGCTCGGCGCGCTGCGCCAACGGCAAAGCAGCCGTTTTTACGCCCGGTGGCCGCATGGATAGCGAGGCGCTGCAGGGGCAGGTTTTGACTTGTGTGGGGTACCCGGTAACGGAGGAGGTAAGGATAAAAGTTTAGAGTAGAAGGTGGAAGACGACGCAATTTTTAAAGTGAATGGCCGGAACAAGGGAATGTTTAGTGTTTGTTTTCGCCCTCACAATCAATGGGTTCCCTTATAACATTTATACCTTCTACCCTGTCGCAGCGGGTGCTGCCTCTATTTCAACAAGTCTCGATTCACCTTTTTGCATATAACAAAACCTAATGGCCAAAAAAAGCGCAGGCATTCTACTCTATCGCTACAATGCCGACCGCCGGTTGGAGGTGTTCCTGGTGCACCCGGGCGGTCCTTTTTGGAAGAATAAGGAGGAAGGCGCCTGGTCGATTCCCAAGGGGGAGTTTGGGGAGGAGCCGCCCTTAGAAGCCGCCCGGCGGGAATTTTGGGAAGAGACCGGTGTCTTCGTCGAAGGGCCGCTTGAAGATTTAGGCAGCGTCAAGCAAGCCGGCGGGAAGACCGTTTACGCCTACGCCGCAGAGAGAGATATCGATCCGGAAAATATTCAAAGCAACACCTTTGAGATGGAGTGGCCGCCCAAATCGGGTAAAAAGCAGGCTTTCCCGGAAATTGACCGGGCGGGGTGGTTTGATTTGGAGGCGGCGGCGGTTAAGATTTTGCGAGGACAGCGGCCGTTGTTGGGGCGGTTGGCGGAAAGTAGGAAATAAATTGTTTTGTATTTGACTTGATCTGTTTTTGCAATACTCTTAATTTTTAGGTTTGCAAAGAGAAAAATAGTGCAGCAGCCGAATTGAAAACACCGCGGTTATCTATTTCATCTACCTGCA
>CAYWHT010000529.1:0-3503 GCA_964458135.1 uncultured Saprospiraceae bacterium
AAAATCAAAAGTTCCCCATACTAATCCTCTTCTCCGCCCTCACCATCATCGGTTTGGGCCTGATCCCCCGCCTGTCCATCCAGCACCTGCCTTCGGCGCGTGCGCCCCGCATTACGGTCAACTACAGCTGGCCCGACGCTGCCCCCGCCGTGTTGGAACAGGAGGTTACCGCCCCCCTGGAAGGCGCCTTCGCTTTGGTGCGGGGTGTTCGCAAGATCAGTTCGGTCTCGGGCAACGGGAGTGGCTACATCAGCTTGGAGTTGGAAAAGGGGGCCAAGCCCGACTACCTACGCTTCGAGATCGCCTCGCGCGTCCGGCAGGTCTATCCGGGCTTGCCCCGCGGCGTCAGCTACCCTCGCCTCCAGCTCAACCGGCCCGACGAAGAGGAAGCCGAGCGGCCCGTGCTCACCTATTCGCTCAGCGGCCGCGATGACCCTAGTGAGCTGTACCGCTACGCGCGGGAGGTGCTCAGCCCCCAGCTGGCGCTGACCGACGGTCTGCAACGCATCGACTTGCGCGGCGGCAACGAGCTGGAATGGCGCCTCACCTACGACCCCGATCAGCTACGGGTGCTGGGCCTGACGGAAGCCGGTATCCGGAGGGCGCTGGAAGCACACTTTGCGACCGAAGCGCTGGGCGTGATCCGCCGCCGGGATCGCAGCTTTTTTGTGCGCCTGGGATCGGGCGCGGAGGTGAGCCGGAGGCGTTTGCAGCAGGTGATGGTGGATGCGCCGCGGGGCGGCAGCTACCGCCTGGAACAACTCGCCCGCATCAAGCTGGACGAACAACCGCCGCGACGATACTACCGCATCAACGGCCAAAACAGCATCCGCCTACTCTTTCATCCCGAAAGCGGCGTCAACCAGATACGGCTGGCCGACCGGCTGCGCCGATCCGTGATCACCCTGGGGGAAAACCTGCCCGCTACCTACCAACTGCGCCTCGACAACGACGCTACCGAGTACTTGCGCGAGGAGCTCGACAAGATCCGCCAGCGGAGCCTGCTCTCGCTGGGCATTCTGCTGACCTTCGTGCTCATTGCCTACCGCAGCCTGCGTTATCTCCTCGTCATTGTGCTTAGCCTGCTGGCCAACCTCGGGCTGGCCTTCATCTTTTACTACTGGCTGGAGATCGAACTGCACCTTTACGCCCTGGCGGGCATCACCGTATCTTTCGGCATCATCATCGATAACACGATCGTCATGCTGCACCACTTGCGCAGACAGGGCAACATGACCGTTTTTCCCGCCTTGCTGGCCTCCACCCTCACCACCGTCTCGGCGCTGGTCATCCTCTTTTTTCTGCCGGAGCGCTGGCGCCTCAACCTGGTCGATTTCGGCTGGGTGCTGGCGGTCAACCTGGGCGTGTCGCTGGCGGTGGCGCGCTTTTTCATCCCGGCGCTGATGGGCGCCGTCGGATTGGGTTGGGTAGAGAAAAAGCCGGTTCGTTATGCCCGCCGCAGCCCCTATGTACGGCTCAACCGCTTTTACGGCGCCCTGGTCGACCGCCTGCTGCGCTACCGGGGCTGGGTGGTGGCGCTGGTGGTGTTGGGCTTCGGTCTGCCGGTGTTTATGCTGCCACAAGAAGTAGAGGGCTGGAAGTGGTACAACCGCACGATTGGCGGCGATTGGTACGAAAATACGGCCCGCCCGGTGGTCAATAAGGTATTGGGGGGCGCGTTGCGCTTATTTGTCTATTACGTATACGAAGGCTCCGGCTACCGGAGCGCAGAGGAGACGGTTTTGTACATGCAGGGGAGCATGCCGCCCGGCGCCACCGTCCATCAACTCAATGAAGCCGTCGCGCAGGTGGAAGGCTACCTGGCCGGATTCGACCGCGAGATCAAGCAATTCACTACGCGCGTCAGCAGCGGGCAATACGGGCGGATCCAGATCTACTTCAACAAGGGCTACGACTTCTCCTTTCCCTACATCCTGCGCAGCCGCCTCATCGCCTACGGCCTCAACCTCGGCGGCATCGACTGGCGGGTGTACGGCGTGGGCAAGGCTTTCAGCAACGCGAGTGGCGCCAGTACGCCCACCTTTCGGATCAAACTCTACGGCTACAATCGCAACGAGCTGGGGCGACAGGCGGAGTTGTTTGCCGACCGCCTGCTCGAGCACCCCCGCATCCCGGAGGTCAATACGGAGGCCAACATCAACTGGTGGGAAAAGGATCGCTACGAATACCAGCTGGCCATCGACCGCCGCGCCCTGGCCGCCCGCAATATCCGCCCCCTGGCGCTGGCGCCCGGGCTGCAGCAGTACAACCAGTCGGTGCGCCCTTACCGTACTTTGCCCGACGGCCGGGCCCTGCGCCTCGTCAATGACCGCACCCACCGCAAAGACCTCTGGATGCTACGCAACCAGCTGCTACCCACCGATAGTAGCCAGCTGGATCTCGGTAGCGTCAGCACGCTGGTCAAACAACAGGTCAGTAACAGTATCCATAAGGAAGATCAACAATACGTGCGCATGGTGGAATTCGAATATACCGGTAGCGCCCGCTTCGGTGGCCGCTATCTGGAAAAGGTGCTGGAAGGCGTGCGCAAGGCCGCCCCGCTCGGCTACCGCTTCGAGCGCGTTCAGTACAGCTACCTGCGCGCCGAGGAGGAGCGGCAGCTGTACGGTTTGCTGTTGTTGGTGATCGGGCTGATCTTCTTCGTCTGCGCCCTTACCTTCGAGTCGTTGCGGCAGGCCCTGGCCATCGTGTTGCTCATTCCGGTTTCTTTCATCGGCATCTTTCTGACCTTCTACTGCTTTGACCTTTCTTTCGATCAAGGGGGCTACACTTCCTTTATCCTTGTCAGCGGACTGGTCGTCAACAGCCTCATTCTCATCATCAACGATTATAACGGCTTCCGGCGGCGCTTTCCGGGGCTCTCACAGCGCAATGCCTACTTGCGCGCCTTCCGCCAGAAGTTCCTCCCGATCGTACTGACGATCGTCTCCACGGCGTTGGGTTTGATTCCGTTTTTGATGCACGGCCAGCGGGAAGTGTTTTGGTTTGCGCTGGCGGCAGGCACGATCGGAGGCTTGCTGTTTTCGCTGGTGGTGCTGACGCTGGTGGTGCCGTTGTTGATGGTGCGGAGGAGTGGTGCCTCGGGAACAACGTTTAGGCCCTCCGGAGAAACAGCCTTTACCGATGCGAAGCACTAGTGCTTCGGGCTATGCGCCTTCCCCGGCGCCTTGTTCAGAACAAAATTTGCTCGCTCTCGGCTCATCAGCATTTCTCCGACAGGCTGCTAGGAAAAACCTGTTTTAGAGTCTGCCAACCCAAAATTTGTGAATGCTGACTTGGCAGACTATACCTCCAACGGGACAAAGCGCAAAAGCCCCTTCATTTCCATATATCCTCCAAATCCAAATGCCCCCAACAACAAACCGTCTCCGGCGAGCTACACACTTCCTTGAATCCCCGGAATTCCTTTCGATAAATAATTTCCGCGCAATAAGCGCAATGCAAACAATCCTGAAAAACCAAGGCGTAATACGCCGGCGGAT
>CAYWHT010000530.1:0-3502 GCA_964458135.1 uncultured Saprospiraceae bacterium
CCTGCCAGGCTTTGCGCGCCCCGTGCGCCCCCTTGCTGACGTGGTCCTCCTGGCCCAGGGAAGTGGGAATACTGTCTACCGCGGCGGGGAAGCAGAGCGTCTTATTTTCGGCCACCAGCGCGGCGGCGGTGTATTGGGGAAGCATGAAGCCCGAGTTGAGCCCCGTTTCTTTCACCAGCAGCTTGGGCAGGCCGTCCATCTTGCCTTCCAGGCTCAGGTAGATGCGCCTTTCGGCGATACTGCCGATTTCGGCCGCCGCCGCCGCAACGTAGTCGAGCGGCAAAGCCAACGGCTGCCCGTGGAAATTACCGCCACTGATGATTTGGGTTTCATCCAGCAAGATGGGATTGTCGGTTACCGCATTGATCTCGGTGTGGAGGATCTCCTTAAAGTGTAGCCAGGCCTGGCGGGAAGCGCCGTGCACCTGGGGGATACAGCGCAGGGAATAGGGATCTTGCACCCGGCCGCAGTTGCGGTGCGATTCCATGATTTTGGAATTGTGGAGCAGGGTGCGCAGGCGTTCGGCTACGTAGCGGCCGCCGGGGTGGGGGCGTAGCCCGTGCAATTGGGGGTGGAAAGGTTTCTCCGAGCCCGCGAGCGCCTCGAGGTTCATCGCGGCGATGATGTCGGCCTGATCGAGGCAAGCCTGTAAACCCTCCAAAATTTGGATTCCGAAGGCCGCCATAAACTGGGTGCCGTTGATGAGGGCCAGGCCTTCTTTGGCTTTGAGTTGGAGCGGGGAACGGCCGTATTCGCAGAGCACGTCCGCCGCCGGCGTCGCTTTTCCGTGTCGCCATATTTCACCCAGACCGATGAGCGGCAAGAAGAGATGGGCCAGCTGCGCCAGATCGCCGGAAGCCCCCACGGAGCCCTGGGGGGGTACGACCGGGATCAGGTCTTCCTGGATATGCCAGAGGATGCGCTCCAGCGTGGACAAGCTGACGCCCGAATAGCCCAGCGCCAGGGCGTGTACCTTGAGGATGAGCATCAGGCGACTCATCGCTTTTGGAATCGGATCGCCGACGCCCACACTGTGGCTCATCAGCAGGTTGTGTTGCAGGGATTCGGCATCATCGGGATCGATAAAAGTGGTGCAAAGGGGCCCGAAACCGGTGGTGACCCCATAGACGACCTGTTCTTCGGCGATGACCCGTTCTACGATAGCCCGGCTGCGGGCAATTTTTTCGCGTACGGCTTCCGTGAGCACCGCCCGGCGATCTCCCCGGCTGATCTCCAGGGCCAGACCGGTGGTGAGGTAGTCTTCGCCGTATTGAAAGGTGGGTTGGGGCATAGGAGCGAATGGTTAGGGTTTATTTTCGAATGCTGAATGGGTTCATAGAGCATGATGCTGATTAAAACTAAAATAATTACGCTTAGCGTGAAAGCGAACGGAGAACATATTTTAATTATGGAGCTACCCTTACTAGAATAGAAAATATTTTTACTCAGTTAAAATATTCTCGTCAATTTAAAATTATCTAAAATTATAAGGACAAGTCCACAAATCTACTGGCGGAAAAATAGGGTGTTCAAACTTTAATGAAAGCCTCCCAGCAATCAGAAAACATCAACGTTCTTCCCATCCCACATCCATTTTTATCCCCGCACCAACCCATTCCGACGAAAATTCTTGCTTTTCCATCCCATTATCCCCATTTTCACTTCTGCTTTTAATTTAACCAAAAAAACAAACCACACACCCAACAACAACATGAGCGCATTCGCTACCGTAAGAGAATATCTCCTGCAGCTGGAGTACAATATCATCGAACAGGATCCGGACGAGGAGCTCTTCGTCGTCGAAAACGAAGATGCCGGGATCTACAAGCTGATCATCGATTGCGAAGATCCTATCCTGATTATCGAGTACCCTTTGTTTAAAGCACCCAACAATGGAGAAGTCTACAAGGAACTCCTGGAAAAAAACCGCGACATCATCCACGGCGCCATGGCGCTGACCGATGAGGGCATGCTCATCTTCCGGGATACCCTGCAGCTCGACAACCTCGACCTCAACGAGCTCGAGGGCACGCTCGAATCGCTGGAACTCTTGTTGGCCGAATACGGCAACCGTTTAATTGAAATTTCAAAACTCTAAATACAATTATGGGAATATTTAGTAGATTATTTAAAGTGGGGCAGGCCGAAGCCCATTCCGCAGTAGAAAAGCTCGAAGATCCGATCAAGCTGACCGAACAGGCGATTCGCGACCTGAAAAAGGATCTCGATCAGAGCCTGAAATCATTGGCCGAAGTCAAAGCCGTGGCCATTCGTTCGCGCAAGGAAATGAACGAATACGACAGCCAGGCCAAATCCTACGAGCACAAGGCCATGCAGCTAGTGCAAAAAGCACAGAGCGGCGGCATGTCGGAAGAAGAGGCCGACCGGCTCGCTTCCGAAGCACTCAACCGCAAGGCGGAGGCCGAACAAAACGCGGCTACCTCGCGTAGACACTACGAGCAACTGCAACAACAGATTTCGCAGCTCAACGGCAACGTGGATAAACTCCGGTCGAGCATTACCAAGTACGAAAACGAACTGAAAATGCTCAAGGCCCGCTCCCGCGTTAGCAAAGCCACCGGCAAACTCAATAAATCTATGGCCAAAGTAGACAGCAGCAGCTCCATCGCCCTGCTGGAGCGCATGAAAGACAAAGTGGAGCAGCAGGAAGCCCTCTCCGAAGCCTACGGCGACATGGCGCAATCCAACCAAAGCTTCGACGACGAAATCGACAACGCCCTGGGCAGCACCAGCGAAAGTAGCAGTAGCTCGGCCCTGGCGGAGTTGAAGGCGAAGATGAATAAACAAAATCAATAAATAATGGTGAAGGTTGAATGGTGAATGTGC
The DNA here is from genome assembly GCA_964458135.1 of uncultured Saprospiraceae bacterium. GTDB lineage: Bacteria > Bacteroidota > Bacteroidia > Chitinophagales > Saprospiraceae > CAYWHT01. The sequence continues at coordinate 2,848 of CAYWHT010000530.1, forward strand.
GCCCCTGCATTCACCATTCAACCCTAAACCTTAAACATTATTCTTGAATGTTTAATTTCTTCAAGCGCAACAAAGAACCCGAATACGATCCCCTCAACGTCAAGGTGACTGACCTAAAAAAAGGGTTTATCTTCGAATACGATCTGCGGCAGTGGGAAGTGCAGGCGGAATACACCTACGATTGGGGCGACAACTACTTCAGCAAGGAATACAAGGTGTCCGACGGAACGGAAACCTTTTTTCTGAGCGTCGAGCAGGATGACGAAGTGGAAGTAGCGCTACACGAAAAAGTGCGGCTCAGCGCTTTCGAACAAGACATCGAGGCCGACATTATCGACAACGGCCGCCCACCCAAAACCATCATCTACCAGGGTACGACCTTCCGGCGCGAAGACGAATCCCCCGGCTACTTCCGCGAAGAAGACGGCGGCGGCGACTGGACCGAAATGATCGGCTGGGATTACTACGACGCCGACGAAGAACAAGTGCTCACCATCGAGCAATGGGGCGAACGCGAATTTGACGCCTCGGTCGGGAAATTTTTGGAATCCCACGAGATTTCTAATATTATACCTGGTGAATGATTTTGGATTTTGGATTTTGGATTTTGGATTTTGGATTTTGGATTTTTGATTTTGGATTTTGGATTTTGGAT
>CAYWHT010000531.1:0-3494 GCA_964458135.1 uncultured Saprospiraceae bacterium
TCTAATCAAAAAATTGCTAATTTTCGGCTCAAAGACCAAACCCGCAATGGGTTCCAAATTAAGCCATTATGACCGAAAAAGAACGGCTGGCCGAAGTCTCCGGAGAAACACTGGAATATGGCCGGCAATACTTGAAACAGCAGTATGAATACGCTCGCCTGGAGGTCGGAGAAAAAACCGCAAAGGTTTCCGCCCTGATTCTGTCATTCGTGGTTTTGTTTGTGCTGTTTGGATTGGTTGTATTATTCGGTTCGCTGGGATTGGGCCTTTATCTGGGTCGGCAGTGGCAGTCCTATTCCCTGGCCTTCGGAGCCATTACGGCTTTTTATTTGATCCTTGCGGTTATTTTCCTTTTGCTCCGTAAGTGGTTGCTTACCAACCCCCTATTAAATCTGTTGCTGCGTAAGCTATTAGACTAAGAAGCATGAAAAAATCAAAGATTCGTTCCCTCAAAGATCTACGACGAGAAAAAGCCATACTTCGCCAGCAAATGGAGTTAACCAAACAACAACTGCAATTGAGTTGGTCGCAAACCCAAAGAGAGGCGGTGAATTACGGCTTGTGGAAATCCGTCCTTCCGCTCAGCCTGGCTGGTCTGTTTAAGGCGGGCGCCCAATTCATTCCCGCATTAAAGCAAAAAGCGCAAAAAGCGTCAGGAAACGGCCACTTTACCCCGCCGCACTGGGTCGATCGCTTAGTACGGGTACTCGAAGTATCGCTAGAGGCTTACCACCAAGCCACCGATTCACCACCACAATCCGTCAAATCAGAAAGTAATGGCAGCTACGAATACGAAGAAGCCAATCCATGACCACCAACCCAAAGTCATCATCATCGGTGGCGGCTTTGCGGGTGTGGAGGTCGCCAAAAAACTGCAAAACAAGGCCGTGCAAGTGCTATTGCTGGATCGCAATAATTATTTCACCTTTCAGCCGTTGATCTACCAGGTGGCTACCGGAGGTTTAGAGCCCAACTCGGTGGCCTACCCGCTGAGGCGCCTGTTTCAGTCTTCCCGAAATATTTCCTTTCGCGTGGCTGATGTCAGGGGCGTATACCCGGAAAAGCAACAGATTGACACTTCACTCGGCCCCATCGATTACGACTACCTGGTCATAGCCTCGGGCAGCCGCCCGGTATTTTTCGGTTTGGACGAGCAGCAACTGCTCCCGCTCAAGTCGGTGCCGGAGGCATTGGACATGCGCAACTGGATTTTACAAAAATTCGAGTCGGCCCTGGTTACCCGGGAAGAAAGCCAAAAGGACGCGATGTTCAATTTCGTCATCGTAGGCGGTGGTCCTACGGGGGTCGAGTTGGCCGGCGCCCTGGCCGAAATGAAGCGTTTTGTCTTACCTAAGGATTACCCGGAACTGGATATTGACCGGGTGCAGATTCACTTATTAGAAGGCGCCGACCGCTTGTTGCCCGCCATGTCGGAAACGGCTTCCGGTAAAGCGCAAGAATACCTGGAGGATATGGGCGTGCGCATTCATCTCAAAGAACTCGTTAGCGAGTACGACGGCCAATACGTCGAAATCGCAGGGGAGCAACTTCCGGCCGACCATCTGATCTGGACGGCGGGCGTGGGCTCCAATCCACCGGAATTTTCCCAGGCCAAAGTCTTTTCCCCAAAAAATCGGCTGGTCGTCGACCCCTACCATCGGGTAAAGGAAGTCAACAATGTTTTTGCCGTAGGAGACGTGGCCCAAATGTCAACCCCCGAATATCCCGACGGGCATCCGATGCTTGCTCCCGTGGCGATACAGCAGGGCAAGCACCTGGGCAAGAACCTGTTGCGCCGGTTGAACGGCAAGCCCATGGAAGCCTTTCGCTTCAAAAATAACGGCGTCATGGCCACCGTCGGGCGCAACAAAGCCGTAGCCGATCTTCCCAAAATGAAAATTTGGGGCTTTCCGGCATGGTTCGCCTGGATGCTGATCCACCTGCTTTTTTTAGTCGGATTTCGCAATAAACTCGTCGTACTGATCAACTGGATTTACAGTTATTTCACATATGATAAGGCGCTGCGGCTTATTATCCGCAAACCCAAGCAGCCGCGGAGCCGGAAGGTGGAACCCCTGGAGCAGGGCAGCTCTTAAAGACTGATCCCATTTGGTATATTTGCGAAAACTTAACCTCTGCCTGACAAACCAAAACAAAATGAGATTCCTAATTTCGCTGCTCGTCAACGGCGCCATGGTCTATTTCGCCTCCTGGCTTTTTTCGGGGGTTTACGCCCAGGATTATTTTACGGCCATTTTGGTGGCGCTGTTATTGACGCTCATCAACCTGACGGTCAAGCCCGTGATCACTATTCTGACGCTGCCCATCACCGTGCTCACCCTGGGCCTTTTTCTGCTGATCATTAACGGTGGAATGGTCTTACTGGTGGACTGGTTAGTTCCGGGTTTTGACGTAGATGGTTGGCTCTGGGCCATTATCTTTTCCGTGTTTCTGGCCCTTATGAATCTACTCTTCGGCAACTATCAGGTGGAAATCGAGTAAAAGTTGTAATATGTTGAAAATCATTTATCTCATCGCCATACTCGCCCTATTGACCGCCTGCAATGCTTCGGATAACGAACAACCGGCGGAGGAAACGCCCCAGGCGTTGCCGGATTCGGCTTTGCGCGACAGCGTAGGGCGCATGCTCAATCGCTACGAATCGGAGCTGTCCGAAGCAATTACTCGCCTGGAACAAAAAATGGATGACACCAATTCGGCGGATAGCCTGGCGCAGTTTCAGATCCGGCTGGACAGCCTGGAAAAAATCAGGGCCGACATTAATTTGCGGCGCGATAACCTCATCGTGTACGATCGCGCCCAGCTAAGGCAGTACCGCGATGTTTTGGATAGTTTGTTGCAACCCCAAAGCCAAACTCTCGGCCGGTGAAAGTGTTACCAAGGTAGTTTCCCAATCGCATTTACAAATTAAATTGACTTAAAACGCTATGATGATCGATCCCGAATCCCTGGATATCCGGCAGGATACTTCCCAGGAAAAATTTCTCTTTAACATGAAGGGAGGGGCAGAAGCTTATTTGCAGTACAAATTGCACACCGACAACCAACCCACGGTGGTTGAATTCGTCAAAACCCACATTCCGGAGACCCTCAAAGACATCGGCCTGGGAGAACATCTGGCTAAAAAGGGCATGGAGTTCGCCGAAAAAAACGGCTACCGGATAAAACTCACCTGCCCGGTTTTTTCCACTTATTTTAAGCAACATCCCGAATACGAACACCTGGAAAAAAAGTAATGCTACGAGTAAAGGGTTGCGTTTCATGGGTTGATACTCGAGAGTGGAGCATCAACCTTTTTATTTTTTCCCACTTTCATCCAGGAATGCTAAAAAATTTCACAAAAAATATTAACTTTAATGTTAGTATCCCAAACAAGCTTTCAGTAGCTCCGGGTCAATCGTTCTGTTTGTTTAAGCCGTTTGATCTAAAATAATGGAAAGACACACGCAACCCGAACATCTTCCCTTGAGCCC
>CAYWHT010000532.1:0-3479 GCA_964458135.1 uncultured Saprospiraceae bacterium
ACCTTGTCTAATCAAAAAATTGCTAATTTTCGACTCAAAGACCAAACCCGCAATGAGTTCGATTATAGTGGTTAGTTGTTAGTGATTAGTGGTTAGGCCCTCACTAACAGCTAACCACCAACCACTAACTACTAACCACTTTAAATATGAAGCCCATCATTACGACCCTCATCTATAGCCTTTGCCTACCCTTTATCACCCTCCAAGCCCAGGAATCCGGCATCACCGATCCTTCGCTCTTCGGCAGCCTCCGCGCCCGCCAAATCGGGCCGGCGGTGATGAGCGGACGAGTATCCAGCTTTGATGTCGTAGGCAACCAACCCGAAATCGTCTACGTCGGCGCCGCAGGCGGAGGCGTCTGGAAATCGCTCAGTGGCGGTACGACCTTTCGCCCCGTATTCGATGACCATACCCAATCGATCGGAAAAGTCGCCATTGACCAAAACCATCCCGATACCGTCTGGGTAGGCACCGGCGAGCCCTGGACGCGCAACTCCGTCTCCGTAGGCAACGGCGTCTACAAGACCACCAACGGCGGCGCCAATTGGCAACAGCTCGGCCTGGAAAATACCGAACGCATCTCCGACATCCTTATCCATCCCGAAAACTCGGATATCGTCTACGTCGCCGCCCTTGGCCACCTCTGGGGCCCTAACCAGGAACGCGGCGTATACCGCACCACCGACGGCGGCCAAAGCTGGGAAAAGATCCTCTACATCGACGAGCATACCGGCGCCACGGACCTGGATATCGATCCCGACAATCCCGATATCCTCTACGCCGCCATGTGGAGCCACCGCCGCCGCCCCTGGACGTTCGACTCCGGCTTTAACGGCAATAGCGGAGTGTACAAGAGCACCGACGGCGGTGAGAATTGGGATACCATTCACAACGGCCTCCCCAACGAAAAACTCGGCCGCATGGCCATCGGCGTAGCTCCCTCCAACGGCGACGTCATCTACCTTTCAGTGGAATGCAAAAGCAAAGACCGGAAAGGCCTCTACCTCTCCACTGACCAGGGCGCCAACTGGGAAATGGTGAGCAACGAATTTAACACTACCGTACGCCCCTTCTATTTCGCCAACCTGGAAGTCGACCCCCAAAACGACAGCATCGTCGCCAAGTGCGGCCTGCAGATGATCATCTCCGAAGACCGGGGCGAGCGCTTCCGCACCATGGACCAAAGCGTCCATTCCGACGTCCACGATATCTGGTTCAATCCCAACAACCCCAAACACATGCTCCTGGGCACTGACGGCGGCATGTACGAATCCTTCGACCGTGGCCACACTTTCCGCATGTGGCAGAACCTCCCCATTTCGCAATTCTACCGCATTAGCGTGGATGACGCCCAACCCTACCACGTCTACGGCGGCCTGCAGGACAACGGCTCCTGGTACGCCCCTTCCCGCTCTCCCGGCGGGATCTCTAATGCCGACTGGAAAAACACCTACGGCGGGGACGGTTTCTACTCTTTTCGCCACCCCACCAATGAGGATATCATCTTTGCCGAATACCAGGGCGGCGAGCTCGTGCGCTACAACAAGAAAACCGGGCAGGCCAAAAGCATCAAACCCTACCCCGGCGAAGGCGAAGAAAAATACCGCTTCAACTGGAATACGCCCCTCCACCTCAGCCCGAATAATCCCAACCGCATTTACTTTGCTTCCCAATACCTCTTCGTCTCCGAAGATATGGGGGATTCCTGGACGCGCATCTCCCCGGACCTGACCACCGACGATCCCGAAAAACAAAAGCAACACCTCTCCGGGGGGCTGACCATTGATAATTCCACCGCCGAAAACCACTGCACCATCTACAGCATCGCCGAATCACCCCAAGATGACCAAACCATTTGGGCGGGCACCGACGATGGTAATTTGCAGGTCAGCACCGACGGCGGCCAAAGCTGGACCAATGTGGTCGGCAACGTGCCGGACCTACCCGAAAACACCTGGGTAGTGGACATTGAGCCCAGCCATCACGACGCGCAGACGGCTTACGTGGCTTTCGACGGCCATCGCAACGACGACATGCGGCCCTACCTGTACAAAACCACCGACGGCGGCCAAAGCTGGACATCGCTCGTCACCAGTACGATTGAAGGGTATTCGCTTTCGGTCTGCGAAGACCCCGTCAATCCCAACCTGCTGTTTCTGGGCGCCGAGTTTGGCTTGTACATCTCCCTCGACGGCGGCGTCAGCTGGGCGCGTTTTGATAACAACCTGCCCAAGGTAGGCGTGCGCGACATGGTCATCCACCCCCGGGATCACGCCCTCGTCATGGGCACCCACGGCCGCGGCGTCATCATCCTCGACGACATTACGCCTTTGCGGCAAATCAGCACGGATATGCTGGAAGAGAAGGTCCACTTCTTCGCCACCGAGCCCACCATCCTGCGCGATCCCGGCTCAGGAAGCGGCTGGTTTGGCGGCTCCGGCAGCTATGTCGGGCCCAACCCGGGCAGCTCGGCCAAGATCGTTTACTATATGAACCGGCGCCATACCTTCGGCAAGATGTACGTGGAGGTTTACAAGGACGGCGAACTGCTCAAAACCTTACCCGCCGGCAAAAGCGGGGGTATCAACATCGTGGAAATGCCCACCGCCATGAAGAAACCCAAGGCGGCGCCTACGCGCAACCGTCAGGCCCTCTTCGGCTCGATGTTTGGCCCCAACCTGCAGGCGGGCGTCTATGATGTCAAGCTTGTAAAAGGGCGCGATGTGTACGAAACGACCTTCGAGCTCCGGCACGATCCGGAATCGCCCTACAGCCCCGCCGAGCGGGAAATACAGCGCGCTACGGTGATGCGGCTCTACAACCTCACCGAACAACTGGCCTACGTGTATCATGTGCTGGATGAAGTGGAGCAACAGGCTCAACAAATGCAGGAAAAAGAAGCCGCTCCGCAAGAGCAGCTCCAACAACTCGTAGAGCGGTGCCAGGAAGAAAAGAGTAAAATCGTCGCCGAGGGCGGTGATTTCTACGTGGACGAGGAAGAAAAAATCCGCGAGCGCATCTCCAACCTGTACCGCCACGTCAGCAGCTTCCCCGGTAAGCCTTCCGACTCGCAACTTCAGCAAACGGATAAACTGGAGGCCGAAATGGCAAAGGTGGAACAAAGGTTCAAGGAATTCCAAGAACAGGAATTACAGCCTATCAACGATCAACTGACGGAAGCCGGCCACTCGACGATCCGGACTTCTTCTTTTGAGGTGTTTAAGGAAGGGGGGAGCTCTGGGAGTGGGCCTGGGAGTGGACGGATGTTTCGGGCTTTGTTACAACGGGGGCTTTTGTTCCACTAATTAGGTTTTGGATTATCAGGAGTTTATCCGCGGATTTTTGGGATGGCTGGGATGGCTGCTTCCACAAGAACGATCTGCGGACATCCAACTCATCTGCGGACGGACTTTCTGCTGCGCTCGCTGAGGAGTTAGTCCGCGGATTTTTGGGATTTTTGGGATGGCTGCTTCCACAAG
>CAYWHT010000533.1:0-3474 GCA_964458135.1 uncultured Saprospiraceae bacterium
AAAAAATAGCGGCGTCATATTTTCACAAATCTCATGTTGTCAGACTATAAATCCTTACTCGATACCAAACATTTCCGCCACAAATCGTATTATGCAGCCTGAGTGATGGACAGCAAGCAACAACAAAATCGACTTTTCCACTGGCTTTATATGGCTGGGCTTATCCTGGCGGGGGAGAGCATCTACATGCTGCCCTACCTGCGTAAGACGTTCCAAACCAGCATGGAGGCCATTTTCGAGTTAAACAGCTCGCAAGTAGGGCTGCTCAATTCTATGTTTGGTCTTTTGGCCGTGGCCGGCTACTTTCCTAGCGGCTGGCTGGCGGATCGCTTTTCGGCGCGGCGGCTGCTGACGTTTTCGCTGGTCACCACCAGCATTGGCGGCTTCTTCATGCTGACGCTGCCTTCTTACTTCTGGTTATTGGTGATTCATGCGTTTTGGGGCGTCACCAGCATATTGACCTTTTGGGCGGCCCTCATCAAGGCTACCCGTTATTGGGGGCGGCCCGACAATCAGGGGGCGAGTTTCGGCTTGCTCGATGCCGGCCGGGGCGCGGTGGCGGCTATTCTAGCTTCGTTGGCCACGGCTGTCTTCGGTTTTGCCGACTCGGTGCGGGATGGCTTGCAGGGAGTTTTGTTGCTGTATGCGCTGGCCCCGCTCTTAACGGGCATCCTGATTTGGCGCGTGCTGCCCGATAGCCTGTACCGGTCGGAATCCACGGAGCCCATTGCCGAAGAAGCTTCCCGGGATTGGCGACAAGTCAAACGGTCCATTCGGGAGGCGGTGCGAAAATCGGAAATTTGGCTGCTCGCCCTCATCGTATTCTGCGCCTACATGCTGTACCTCGGCACTTTTGATTTACCGGCTTTCGCCGAAAGGGGTTACGAGCGAAGCAAGACCTTCGGCGCCACCTTGGGCGCCCTGCGCGACTGGATGCGACCGCTGGGCGCCATCGCCGCCGGATTGATCGCCGATCGCTTTCGTACTTCTTCTACCCTGGGAGTCGCATTTGCCGTTCTTTTGCTAACGTTCGGATCCCTCTCGCTGATTGAGCCCGATGCCGGAGCAATTTGGATGCTGTGGAGTCAATCCCTCACCGCCGCCCTCGCCGTCTTTGCATTGCGGGGCATTTATTTCGCCATGCTGGAAGAGGCCAGCATCTCCGTCAACCTCACCGGCATTACCATCGGCCTGGTTTCCCTGGTCGGCTTTACGCCGGATTTATTTGCCCACCTACTCTCCGGCTGGTTCGTCGATTATTTTCAGGGAGCACAAGGGTACCGGTATTATTTCGGATTTTTGTCCTTCATATCCTTGATCGGTATTGCCGCCACCGTTGCGGCTATTTACAAAGTGCATGGGAAAAAAGCGCTAACCCCCGCCTTCGCGGCAGAAAAGGATAAAGAGCAATCTAACTATTAACGTAAATTGCATTACCGGCACTACCCGGTTGAGGGACGAAAACGGGCGCCATTTACGCAAATATTTTGTAGTTTTAAGAGGCGTTGTTGCATGAACATTTTTCATTTGGCGGGAAAGCATAAAGAGTGATGAAAATTTTACCTGGAGACTCCTTCGATCTAAAAATTTCGTAAAATCAATTTAAACCAACCAGGATTGTTTCATGCAACAACGCTGTTTTAAGAGATTGAAAAAAGGGGCGCCTCTTTCTACTTGGAAAGCATATTAATCACCTATTATCACCATCCATGGCCAGCTACTACCGCTTCATCGATGGCGTTCGCTACGCCCGGGACATTCTGGATGCCGCTGACTTTTTCACCCGCGAGAACGGGGAAGCCGGCATCTCCCTGGAAGAGATTCAGCAGATTTTTGACTCCGCCCGGGATGGCTGGCGCATTACCGACACCGAAAAACGCAGCCTGCAGTATATCGCCCGGAAGTACCCCCTCGCCCGGGAAGCCCGTTCGTGGCTCCATGAACAAATTAGGTCTATCCGTGGCGAGCTCGATGAAGAGATTCGCTTGATCATGCGCGCCGAATTCGATCTGCCCAACATCCGGTGGGAGATCGATCCCGAAGAGGTCAACCGGCAAGAAGCGGAAGGCGGCTTCCGCCTGATCGAATCGGCGGTGCGAGGCGCCTTGACGGCTTTCCTGGAACGCAGCATCGGCCCGTTGAGCTTTGCCGCTACGGTGGCTAACCGGACGCTGCCGCCCGGGATTCGCCCCACCCCGCGGGCGCTGCTGGAATTTTACCTCGATCAAGCCACGCTGTTTCTGGCCCCCTTGGATGAGTCCCGGCGCCGTGCACTGGAATACGACCTACCCCGTGACCTCAATACGGATAATTCTTGGGTATTCGGGCTTTATGTGCCCACCTTTTACCCCCTGCAGTTTCTCGCCAACGTCTCCCGGCGCCAGTTGGGACTGCTCAGCACCGGATATTTCTCCCAAAGGGCCGACCTGGCCACCCTTACCTCCCGAATTACCGAAGATTTGGTCGACTTGCCGGGGCTGGAAGTGCGGGTAGATCCCAAAGAACTGAAGCACCAAATGGCCTTAAAGGCTGAACAAAATTTTGGTGCGGCGCTGTTCGCAGCCCTGGATGCCGGCATTTTTAATGGAGAAAGCAGCTTGTCGTTCCGGGATTTTATCCGTGAAGAAATCTGGCCCGATCCCGACCGCTCCTTAAAATCCTACATGCGGGAATACCTCAATAATGGCATCCTGCACCTTATCCCCTCGGATTACCGCAAGCAAACCGAAGCCGGCGCCGCCATCTTCCCCATCCCGGAAAACTTTAACCCCTGGGTGGAAGGAGAATGGATCTTCGGATTGGAAATGCCCAGAAAAACCAACGTGCATTTCCTCATCAATACGCCCCGCGACGATGACGATGGCGCTTTCGGCTGGAATGACGGTTTCGTGCCCGAGGGGCTTTCTGTGGAAGAAAACCTTCGCAACGTCCTCAACCTGGAATTCGAACTGCCCGGGCTGCAATTGATTTTCTCCGAAGCGGAATTCACGGCTCAACGCCGGCGCTTCGGTCCTCAGTGGCGTCGGCCGGAAAGCTTGCTGCGCCAAGCGCTTAACACCATTACCGATGACTACCGGAGCCCTGCTTCCGTATTCGCCCTGACCGCCCGGATGCACCGGGACCGCCTTCGCCCCCAGGATTTTGAAGACCCTTTAGAATACCGCCAGGTCATTCGGGAACTCATCTACGGCTACCTCAAAACGGCTACCCTGGAGCTCCTTCCCATCGAGCTGCCCGATAATAATCCCGCCGACGGGGAACCCATAGAGGAATTTTGGCAATTTTTCGCCTTGCTACCCGACTTCTCCGACTACCGATTTTGGGTGATTATTCCGCGACGGCGGCGGGAAGGGATGTTGCCTTACGTTTACGGAGTTACTTAGTTTCTGACCGAAAACGCCAAGCAGCTGTGCAACCAGCTCATTTTCAGGCGAAAGTACGAGTGAAAATCAAGGCTCCAGCCTCTAAAAACCG
>CAYWHT010000534.1:0-3452 GCA_964458135.1 uncultured Saprospiraceae bacterium
GATAAAGAGAGGTCAGCAGGTTGGGAAGGGGCGCAAAATCAGGATGTAATTCCATACCCCGTTGGCCGAGGGTAATGCAGTTTTCGTCGGCCCCTACGTAATAATACATATTGGCCAGATTCTGCAGCGACCAGGCGTGTTGGGGGTTTATGGCCAGCGAGCGCTTCCCCCAACGGATAGCGCTGGCCAGGTTACCGCGTTCAAAATGGATAGTTCCGATATTATTGGTAGCCATTTCGTTGTTGGGGTTGTACTTAATGGCCTTGTGGTATTCCTCCAGCGCCTTGTCGTACCAGCCCCGGTAATGAAAGGCCAACCCCAGGGACTTATGGCCTTCGGAGAGCTTTTCATCCAGTTCGATGGCCCGGCTGCTGGCGGCGATGGCCGAATCGAGCGTAGCCTCGTCAAAGTTGAGGCGGAAGGCCTTTTGGGCGAGGGCGTCGCCCAGCCCGGCGTGGGCCAGCGCAAAATCGGGATCGATTTGCAGGGCGCGCCCGAAGAGCTCTATGGCGTGCTTGTTATCTTCTTCGGTGTAGCGCATGTAGTAATTGCGGCCCTGCAGGTAATAATCGTAGGCGGTGATGCTAGTGGTCGGAACCCTATTGATTTGCTCGCGATCTTCCTGCGACAATTCGTTTTCGAGCGCCATGGCGATATCTTCGGCCACCTGGCTTTGCACATCAAAAATTTGGGTGAGTTGCTTGTCGTAGGTCCTTACCCAAACGTGATCGCCGGCCTCGGCGTTGACTAGCTGAGCAACGATGCGCACCCGGTCGCCGTCGCGACGCACACTCCCCTCCAGGATGTGGTTGGCGTTCAGCTCGCGGGCGATCTCGCGAATATTTTTATTGGCGCCCTTATACTGCATGACCGAAGTCCGGGAAACCACCTTGAAGCCCTCTATTTTGGCTAAAAGGGTGAGAATATCTTCGGTGATGCCGTCGCTGAAATAGTCGTTTTCCGGATCGGAAGAGAAATTGTCGAAAGGCAATACGGCGATCGACAGCTCCTTTTGCAGTTCGGCAGGCAGGGTAGAACCGCCGGAATTGGTTAAGAACAAGGTTAAAATTAACCCCAAAAGCAAAATCGGAATGGAGAACAGGGCGTAGGTCCGCAACTTTTCCGGCCACCCTTCCTTAGCAGCGGCAGGAGCTGCTCCCACCACATTGATGAGTTTAGCGCTGGAGTGGCGCAACTCCCGCCAATCGCTTTCGGTAGGCGTAGCGACGCCTTCGTTGGTTACCGCGTACAGGGGCATGGGTTGGGCAACCCCCTTGAACTCGAAAGCGCCCAACAAGCGGGTTTGCAACCATTCGTGATTGCGAATGTCTTCCTGCACCCGGCGGCTCAGATAAATGCCGCCCGGCACGCAGACCGGTTCGATGCGGGAGGCCACGTTTACCCCGTCACCAAATACATCGACCTCATCGTAGACGATATCTCCGGTATGGATGCCGATACGCAGGGGCACCTGAGGATCTTCGGCGAAGGCGCGCTGTATTTCCACCGCACACTCAACGGCCGCCACACTACTGTTAAAGATGCTCAAAGTGCCATCGCCGAAATACTGCAGCACCTTTCCTCCGTAAGGCGGAGTGAGCGCCTCAAAAACCTGGCGGTGACGGGCACGGATAGCCATGGCTTTTTGCTCGTCCTGCTGCATGAGGGAAGCATATCCCACAATATCGGTGAATACAATTGCAGCCAGTTGACGTTTTCGTTTGCTCATACTGATGATTTATACCGCGAATTCCCGTCTGTATAGTATAAGGACAAAGGTACAGCGGGAAGCGTTGCCTTGCAACACGCACAGTATAGGTAAAAGCCGTATCTTACGTTAAAATAATTTTAACCTTTTTTACAGATGTGCATTGGTCGGATTTTTGTCCGGTTTCCTCGGAAATAGCTGCATTGCTAGGGTACAGCCGCTAGTTTTGGGAGCAATAATTAAAAACAAACCCTTTTGAACATTATGAAATCCATCGTTTGGTTGATGTGTCTATCTTTCAGCAGTTCGTTGATGTACGCTTCGGATACCAGCCAGACTATTTTCAACCTCCTTTACCGGGTGGGTATCCAGCAGGTGACCTTGCGCGCAGACCTACGCCCGCTCATGGATAATATCCGCGACACGGCCGAATATCCGGCTACCTTTTCCTTCATAGATCGCTATGGGAAGCTGCGTGAGCTGCGTACCGAGGTAAGCCTGCGAGGGCGTTTCCGCCGGATGAATTGCGACTTTCCGCCCTTCAAGCTGGATTTCGACAAGGATAGCTTGCGGAAAATGGGGCTGCTGGACTTTGACGATTTTAAACTGGTGACCCATTGCACCGACCGTATCGCCAACGATGAAAACGTCTTGCGCGAATACGTCGCCTATAAACTATACCGCAACCTTACCGGCTACAGCCTCCGCGCCCAATTGGTGGAAATAACCTACATCAACGATCAAACGGGGCAATCCAGCACTCGGATGGGAATCATTTTGGAGGACGAAGATGAGCTGGCCCACCGGCTGCAAGGCCAACTGTGTGAAGATTGCTACGGATTGGATAAAGACGACTTCAACGAGCGGGAAATGATCATCCAGGATTTGTTCCAATACCTGATTGGCAATACGGATTGGTCGGTGGCCAGCCAAAAAAACCTCAAACTGGTGCGCCTCGATAAGGGAAATAAATTTATCGCCGTACCCTACGACTTTGACTTCAGCGGGATGGTCAACGCCCCTTACGCGGTACCCAACCCGGATATCGGTCAGGCTAACGTACGGGAAAGGCATTTTCTGGGCTTCGAGTATTCCAAAGGAGAACTGGCGCAAGCCCGGGATTTTTTCCTGGCCAAGCGTCCGGATTTGGAAGCTTGTATCGAAGCCTGCCCGGTCATTAACAATTCTTGCAAGAGGGACATGATGCGTTATCTCAAGCAGTTTTACCGCAAGATTCGGAACCTTTCAGAGTTCCCCTAATTCGTTATCAACTACCCGGATCATTAGTTCCGTTACGCCTTTTTTTGCATTTTTGAGTTTGTAGTCTGCCAAGTCAGCATTCACAAATTTCGGGTTGGCGGGCTATATATAGAACCCATTGCGGGTTTGGTCTTTGAGTCGAAAATTAGCCATTTTTTGGTTAGACAAGGTTTACCCGACCGAAGGGGCGGGCGGAGCAAGCTAAATGAGGATTTTCGCAACGCAGCATAATCAAAAAAGTGCAATTTGTAGGCCAACTACTAAACCCGCAATGGGTTCATAATTAAGCGGGCAACGGTTCTCCCTTTAGCGTTGGGAGCAACCGTTCTATCCAAAACCTTTCCTCCTTTCGCCCTAATGCTACAATCAAAACCAATACCGTATGATGTGGGTCAAGACTATTATCATGTGCTGTTTCTTAGCCCTGGCGGGATCCCTCTTGCGGGCGCAGCAAATCGCCTCCTCCCAAACCGCAGTGGAAACC
>CAYWHT010000535.1:0-3451 GCA_964458135.1 uncultured Saprospiraceae bacterium
ATAATCAAAAAAGTGCAATTTGTAGGCCAACTACTAAACCCGCAATGGGTTCATTTGGAATCCGGCCATAGCCCGCCAGCCCAGAATTGGTGAATACTGACTTGGAGGACAATAGTTTCGGGGTCGACTATTTGCGCCACATGCTGTCGACAAAGTAGCGGCGCCGGTCGTAAAAATGGCGGACGCAGTGGTAGCCGGTGGTTTCGGCCATTGCCTCGATACCGGACAAGCTGTATTTTTGGCTCAATTCTACATTGATGGCTTCCCAGGCTTTGAAAGTGACTTTTTCCCTAACCGCAGCCAGGCACACTTCTTGTTCTTCCTTGCTGATCAAATAGCTGCGGGTTTCGCCGTTGAGCGGGTTGTAGGTCTCCCAGTGCTTGAATTTCGCCGTATCAAAGTTGGCGTCCAGCTCCCGGTTGATCCGAGTGAGCAGGTTCAGGTTGAAGGCGGCCGTGATGCCCGCCGGATCGTTATAAGCCTTCCAGATGGTTTCCGGATCTTTTTTGAGATCGAATCCGATTAGCAGGTCATCCCCTTCGTCGAGCCGCTCACCTATTGCTCTTAAAAATTCTTTAGCCCTTGGCGTTTCCAGGTTGCCGATATTTCCTCCCAGAAACAGGATGACCTTTTTGCGGTCTTTATTTTCCGAAAGGCGGTCCAGTACTTCGAAATAATCTCCCTGCAAAGGCTGGGAATACAATCCGGGTAAATTGGCCTTGAGATCCTCATTCAGTATTTGTAACACGTTGTCGGAAATGTCAACCGGGCAGAAATGGAAATCTGCCTTGCGCTCCAGAAAGTGCTTGAGCAACACCTTGGTCTTGTAGCCGTCGCCCGCGCCCAATTCAATAAGGTCGAAAGATCGGTTGCCGATCGCTTGCAGAATATCTTCCCGGTTATCCTCGAATATCTCGTATTCGCAATTGGTAAGATAATATTCCGGCATATTCATGATTTGCTGAAAGAGCTCATCGCCGCGTTCGTCGTAAAAATATTTGGATGGCAAATTTTTGGGCTGTGCCTGTAAGCCTTCCATGACCTCCTGGGCAAAAACCTGGTCTACCACGGAAGGCGCTTCTTGGGAAATGTTTTTGGATTTCATTTAGGCAAAAGTATTGGCAGGGAGCGGCCATACCGGCCGGCTCCCCAGGCTAGTAAGTAGATGATTTACGAATGAATAAAATGAAAAGAATTGTTATTTCGCTAAACGCAGGCCTGTGAATTGCCAGCGTTCCGGGGCGTGAAAGAAATTGCGGTAGGTCATGCGGATGTGCGACCGGGGCGTGGCGCAGGAGCCTCCCCGCAATACCATTTGGTTGACCATGAATTTACCGTTGTATTCACCCAAGGCGCCGTCCAGCTGTGGGTAATTGGGATACGGCAAGTAGGCGCTGCCCGTCCATTCCCATACGTTTCCCAGCATCTGGAAGTCTTGCTCACCGGCGCGGGCCACCGGGTGGAAGTGTTGCTGTTCCACAAAATTGCCTCCGGAAGGAATGTGGTCATAAAGCCGGGTGCAGGCCACCTCCCATTCGGCCTCGGTCGGCAAGCGCAGCCCTTTCCACTTAGCGAAGGCGCTGGCTTCGTAATAACTGATATGGGTTACCGGGCGCTGCGGATCCAGGGGAGCCATGCCTTGCAAGCTGTACTCATACCATTGCCCCTCCTGTTCAAACCAGTAAAGCGGCGATTGGATTTGCTGCTCGTTGACCCAGGCCCAGCCATCCGATAACCAGTGCTGGAACTGCCGATACCCCCCGGCCCGAACAAATTCCAGGTATTCTCCATTGGTCACCAGCCGGTCTTGAATGGCAAAATCGTGCAAATACACTTTGTGGCGGCTGAGCTCATTATCATAACAGAAGCCCTCCCCTTCGTAACCGATCTCGTAGAGGCCTTCCTCGAAAGGAATAAAATTAACGGTTTCGGTAGCTTTCGCCCGGGAAGGCTCTTGATCTTCCTCCGAGCGATAGACCGGATGCAACGGATTGTGGCCCAGGATATACTTGATATCGGTGACCAGCAATTCCTGGTGTTGCTGTTCGTGCTGCAAGCCCAATACCGTAAGATATTGGACATCTTTCGATAAGTCTCCCTCGCTTCCGTGCCGCCGGAGGAGTTGCGACATGTGCTGATCGACGTACTCCCGGTACTCCAACACTTTCTCTACCGAGGGGCGGGTCATATTACCGCGATCGCTGCGCGAGATACGCGGCCCCAGGCTTTCGTAATAGCTATTGAAGAAGTAATTGAGCTGCTCGTCGAATAATTGGTACTCTGGATGGTGCTCCGCGAGGATAATATTTTCGAAAAACCAGGTGGTGTGACCCAAATGCCACTTCGGCGGGCTCACGCTTTCATTAGGCTGAGCAACGTAATCCTCTGTCGTCAGTGGATGACAAATGCGTAAACTTTGTTCCCGAACCTCTTGGTAGTTTTTGAATAAATCCTTTTGCTGAGCAATTCTAGGATTAAGTGTCATGTCTATAGGTTTCGATTTACGATTGAGTTGAAAAAGAAGCTATGGAAAGGCTTTATTAATTAGGCTCGATCTTTGTCCTGGCGGATTGGAAAGGCTCGGTTTTCGAGTTTGCGGATCGGGGCAACAGCTCCACCAATTTTTGCCGTATCAATCTGTAGTTCGTCCAGGGGATGAAATGCCCGGACCAGGGAAGAACGATTATTTCCAAAAGGGCTTCAGGGATGTTTTTCCGGCTAAATTCAATATTGGCGGGCGGAGCAATAGCGTCAAGTTGTCCATGAATGTGCACCACCGGCACCCGCATTTGAGGCCATTGATCTTCCATCTTTCGCAACTCTTCCTCGTGGCCGAATTTTTCGTCGCCGGAAACCCGCCAGGCACCCGACAACAGCCATCTGGTGGCCTCCCAACGAGCCAGGTGAGCAAACCAGAAAACCTTCTCACTCTCCGGATCATTAACCGGCGACAGCATGACGAGGGCTTCCACCAGTTCGGGATAGTCCAGCGCCGCTTTAGCAACGATGGGACCACCGTAAGAATGACCTACCAGTATAGCCTTGCAAGGTTGATAAGCTTCTAAAACCGTGCGGATCGAAGCGGCTTGCTCGGCCAAACTCGGCTCCGATCGACCGTAATTCGAATAACCAAAACCCAACCGATCTACCGACAACAGCCGGGTGCGCTGAACCAAATCAGCGTCAGCCTGGTAGCGATAAAAGTTATTGGAGGAACCGGGAGCGCCGTGGATGAAAACAATGCAGGGAATCTGAGCGTCAAAAACAGACGCCCCCGTCTCTACAATCCGGACCGGATTGCCATTGTGGTGTTGCCACGAAATGCGAACGTCTACTCCCCTTTTTTGGAAGTATCGCACTGTTTTTTTATCAGAGGTTCGGAAAGTCATGCAACCGTTAAATGATACCAGCGATAACGCATACTCACCTATTCCACTTAACCGGAATAAGC
>CAYWHT010000536.1:0-3430 GCA_964458135.1 uncultured Saprospiraceae bacterium
AAACCTCGTTAGGGACTAGCGAGTACACGGGTGGAGAGAACGTAAGACTCCTAACTCTTTTTGAGCAGCGAGCTATTCTCTGGGAAGCCCGAAGCCCACCAATCTTCAGTTGGTGGGTAGTTCACTGGATGCTATTGATCGAGTTTTTGGGCCAGGCTATTGTCGTAAACGGCTTTGAGGTCGGCAACACTGCCGTAGGCATCATCATCGATGATGGCTTGGTCTCCTTTAACCTCTCCCAACCTGGTAAATGAAACATTGTGCATATTGAGGTGGTTGACCACGGCGTCTTCGTTCTCGGGCCTTACCGTCACCACTATTCGGCTTTGGCTTTCGCCGAACAGGTAAGCGTCTTTCCGAAAGTTGCCGTCGGTTTCCACTTCGAAGCCGAGCCCTCGCACTATGGCGCTTTCCAGTAGGGCGACAAACAAACCGCCCTCCGAAATATCGTGGGCCGATTCGACGAATTCCTGCTGAATCAGGCTGCGCAGGTTGTGCTGTACATGCACTTCTTCGTCCAAATCGAAATAGGGGGCCGGAGAGTGGCGAATGCCGTGGAGGTAGCGAATGTATTCGGAGCTATTGAGATCATTGCGGGGTGTTCCGATCATGTAGATTTGGTGCCCCTCCGCCTTGAAACTGAGGGTGGTATGCTGATCAGCCTTGTCCAGTACCCCAAGCATGCCGATGGTGGGAGTGGGATACACCGGCACCGTTTTTCCATCGTGTACCGATTGATTGTAGAAGCTGACGTTACCCCCCGTCACCGGAGTGTCGAGGCGCTTGCAGGCATCCGTCATGCCGCGAATGGCGTTGACAAATTGCCAATATACTTCCGGTTTGTAAGGGTTGCCGAAATTCAGGCAATTGGTAATGGCCACGGGCTCTCCGCCGGAACAGACAATATTGCGCGCCGCCTCGGCTACCGCGATCATCGTCCCCGTGTAGGGATCGGCGTATACGTAAGCGGAATTGCAATCGGTGGTCATGGCCAGGGCCTTTTCCGTATCCTTCAGACGAACCACGGCCGAATCGGAAGGCTCGGTAGTGGTCATGGTGTTGGTGCGCACCATGGAGTCGTATTGCTCGTAGATCCAGCGCTTGGAGGCGATGTTTGGGGCGGCCAATAAGCGGCGGGCTACGGCGGGATAATCGTCGGGTTTGGGAATTTTGCCCATTTTGAACTTTGGCAGCTCCTGCAGATAGGCCGGTTTTTCGTAGGCGCGCTCGTAGACGGGCGCACCACCACCCAGGACTAAAGAATCGGCCGGTATTTCGGCGACCTTTTCCCCCCGCCAATAATACTCGAGTTGGCCCCCGCCGGTTACCTCACCGATTTGCACGCACTCTAAGTCCCACTTTTCAAAAACCTTGAAAAGGGCTTCTTCCCGGCCTTTTTCCCCTACGATCAGCATGCGTTCCTGACTTTCCGATAGCAAGAGCTCGAAGGGAAGCATGTGCGCCTGGCGGGTGGGCGCCCGATCCAGGTTGATGCGCATGCCGACCCCCGTTTTGGCGCTCATCTCGGAAGTGGAGCAGGAGATGCCCGCCGCCCCCATATCTTGCATGCCGACTACGGCGCCGGTCTGAATGGCTTCGAGGGAAGCCTCGAGTAATAGTTTTTCCTGAAAGGGATCGCCCACCTGCACTGACGGCAGGTCTTCGGAGGATTCCGCCGTCAGGTCGGCCGAGGCGAAGGTGGCGCCATGGATGCCGTCTTTGCCGGTGGCGGAGCCCACGATAAATACCGGGTTGCCTCCGCCTTCGGCTTTGGCCGATACCGTTTGGCCGACCTCAACGATGCCGACCGACATGGCGTTGACCAGGATATTTTGGTTGTAGGACTCGTCGAAATACACCTCTCCGCCCACGGTGGGCACCCCGAAGCAGTTGCCGTAGTCGCCGATCCCCTTTACAACCCCCCTTACGAGATGGCGCATGTGGGGGGAATCGATGTCGCCGAAGCGCAGGGAGTTAAGGGCCGCGATGGGGCGCGCCCCCATAGTGAAAATATCGCGGTGGATGCCTCCGACTCCGGTAGCGGCGCCCTGGTAGGGCTCGATAAAGGAGGGGTGGTTATGAGATTCGATTTTAAAGGCGCAGGCCAGGCCGTTGCCAATGTCGACCAGGCCCGCGTTTTCTTCTCCGGCGCCGACTAACAAACGCTTGCCTTTGTTGGGCAGGGTCTTCAACCAAAGGATAGAGTTCTTGTAAGAGCAGTGCTCGGACCACATCACGGAATAAACGCTGAGCTCCGTGAAATTGGGCATGCGACCGAGAATGTGTTGTATCCGCTCGTATTCTTCCGCGGTGAGCCCCAGATCCTGGGCTACCTCAACGGTTACTTTGGGTTCCGTAGCTTGTTGCATCCCTTTGTTTTGGTGCTGAAGGAAAAATCAAAACACAAAGATAATATGCAGTACTACATATTTGGCAATAGCACCGGAATCATTGCCAGTTTTCCCAAAATTACACGTATTGATCAAAGGGAGCTTCATTGCTCCGTAGCATTAACAAATCAGTAACGTCAACGAATGAGGTAATTGAGCCAAAAGAAAAGAACCAGGTAAATCCACAACCCGTCAAGGAAGTGCCAGTAGATGGTGAGCAAGCGCAGCTTGAGCCGCTTTTCGGGATCGCTGAAATAAACGAGCACGCTTACGGGCTCCTTCATTTTTTGGCGAGCTTTCCAAAGAAAAAGCCCCAGAAACGGCAAGCCGGCAATAACGTGGGCGAAGTGCATGCCCGAGATGACGTAGAGGTAACCGGCCGAGTTATCGGTATGGATAAAAATGTTGCGGTCAAAGAGTAGCTTCCAGGCAACGATTTGCAAGGCCATAAAAACGATGGACAGCAATATAGTCGCCAGCTAGGCTCGTTGGTAGTTTTGGGTGCGGTCCTGCCGGTAAGAACGCTTGGCCCAGATCATGGTGGCGCTGCTGGCCAGCAGGATGAGCGTGTTGAAAATGAAGAGGTTGGGTAAACGGATGGGCGGCACGTCACTCTGCACCCGCGTGTAGATGAAGGCCGCCGAAAAGGCCAGGAATAGGGCCGTAATGCTGAAAAGCACCAGTATCAGTAAGACGTTATAAGGATGAAAGGCAAAAGAGGCGTATTCGCTCTGCCTGCGCTCGCCCGTCGTCGATTCTTGGTTGCGGTTGTAATTGGGTTGCTCGGTCATAACCGGACTTATTTTGTTACTTTTTTTGCTTCCCCACGGCAGCGCTTACTGCAATATTTCACATCTTCCCAGCAATCGGCCCACTTTTTTCGCCAGCTAAAGGGGCGACCGCATTGCGGGCATATTTTCTGTGGCAAGTCGCGCTTTTTTCTTTGCTTTGGCAAAGCTACTGCGTTTTTTTAACGATTTTGCTAACTTATAGTCTGACAACTCAGGATTTGTGAAAATATGACGCCGCTATTTTTTCGG
>CAYWHT010000537.1:0-3405 GCA_964458135.1 uncultured Saprospiraceae bacterium
ACCGAAACCTTCAAAAAGTGGATGGACGCCAAGATGACCGAATTTACCGACGACCTGGTTCGCAAACCATCTTACGAAGCGGTGGTGGGAGAATTCCGTTCTGCTAGTTCCGTGCCGGATGAATTTGTTCGCTACGCGGTGGACGATATGAAGTTTCCCACCGTGGATGAAGTAGCCGGCCGGTTGGCGGATTACCCCAGCGCGATCGAGCACAATCCTTTAAAGCCGGCAGAGATGGAAAAATCGGAGCGGGCGCTCCGCCAGTTGGCCCGATCGACCGACCGGGCCGTGGGGGAAGTGGCCGAGGCCTCCATGTCGTACAAATATCTCTTCCCCGGGCAACCCGGCATGGAACTGGAAACGCCCGCCGCCAAATTGATGGGGGAGGCGGTCGGCGCGGACGATCTGTTCTCGGCGGTTGATGCGGCCGGCAACCTGGCCGATGCGGCAAATGGTCCGGACCGTACCCGCAGAACTACCCGCCCCTCGAGCAAATCCATGCGGGCCGCCAGCCGGGCGCGGAGCTACGTCTCCCTGCGCGGCTTCCGCCGAATCGGTGGCGTCTTGATCGGACGCGATCCGGAAAACAAGGGCGAGACCGGGGTCGATTTCCGCGACATTAGCTGGGAAGAACGTGGCGCACAGCTGGAGCTTTTTTTGCAGGATGCCGCCGGCAACCGGCGCAGCGCCGGCATCTACGATCGCGACATCCTTCACCAGGCGCTGGCCTACGCCGCCGACGGCCGCCCCGTTACCGTGACCATGATTTCCGCCAGCCCTGTCCCGTTTCTAAAAATTCTGGTCCACCCTTCCCTCGTGGATACCCGCCTGGGTTGTGAAGCCATCGGGCTCGACCGGCTGGTGGATACCTACGCCGCGCGCAATCCGGTGGTGCAGGAAGAACTGCTGAGATACCAGTACCAAGACCAGCTCTACGACTATACGGTATTCAAATTATTGCAGCGCCAGTCGAATGATCCTTCCCTGAGCTCTTATGTCATGCAAAGCGAGTTCCGCATCCTTAACGCCTGGAGCGAAATATACCGGAGCCTGGAGCGCGGCGCCGTACTGGATGATCCGGAGCGTTCCCACATTGCGGCCCGGGCGGAATTGTACGATCCCGACGTAGTGGCTATCTTGAAATACAGCCTGTCGCAATGCGGTGGCTCGTTTACCGAATACAAAAAATTATTGGAAGCGGAATCCGTCTACGCGAGCGATATTACCGATTTGATCAAAGTGAGCACGGATTTGTGGTCGGGGGTGCGGGAAATGGATTACGTTATCGATTCCGGGCTTTCTTTTCTGGACAATACGGATCCCGAGACGCGCAACGTCTTTCCGCTCCGGTTTACCGAGCAGGTGGCATACGTTCCCACCAACGAGACCGCAAACCTGCCCTCCGCCGAAACGCCCTGGGAATTCCCACAGCTAACCGGCAACAACGTGCTCAATCGCCTGGTCTATCAAGGCGTACAAACGAAAAGCAAAGACCGCATCCTGTTTGCGCGGATGAGGTCGTTTACCCTGGCCCAACGCATCTTCCGGGCGGCCGTTAACGGGGACCTCGGATACGAATTTCCGCTGGAAAAATTGCACGACCTGGCCAGGGACACACAAGCCGGGGTAACCCCCGTGGAGACGCCCACCTGGAACGGTTACCTGACCGTGGAGGAAGTGCAAAATTCCGAAATGGACGAATCCGCTAAGGAAGCTTTTATGGAGTTGATTGAAGCCGAAGGCATTTCGGCCACCAGGAACAAATACCCTTGTAATTAACCGAAGCCGCTATGCCGTTTGACTCAATCCGGGAAGCCATTGCCGATGGTCAGGAAAAGACCGCCATCCAAGAATTGCAACGGGTGATCCCGAAGGAACTGGAAAACGATCTTATCTTGCTGCAATCTCAATTGCAACATTGGGAGCAGGAATACCACCGGCAATTGGCGCCACCCGTGGCCGATCGCAACCGCATCGTCTATTCATTGTTGCAGCTTGTCAGTGAGACGCAGCGACTCCAGACGGGGGGCCAGGAGGCCGCCCGGGCCAAATCGCTTTCCTTCCTGGAACGGGATCTGAGTGCGGGTTTCGAAAAGTTGCGGGATCTCGACCGCTCTACCACGGTCGATCAATTTTTATCCTGGTTCCGGGACCGGTACCCCGAGCAATTTGCCTATCTGTGGAAAGCCGAGCAAACCAACCCCCATCCTCCGGAATTCGGGCGCGTGCTCGGTGAACTGGAGGTGGAGCATTTTATTACGAGTTGCCACTTACAGGCCAATCGGGAGCAAGTCTTGCGGTACTTCATTCAAAAGCAGCAGCAACAGCCCCGCTTCATCACCGGTTGGATAGCCTATCAGGAGTACAAAAATCGTTACCGCGGCGAACTGCAGGACGCCCTGGAACAAACCCAAAAGCAGCGGGGGCGCCTCCTCAAGTCCGGGCTCATCGGAGGAGTGATCGGTGCGTTGGGGATCAATCTGCTGGAAAGTAACATCCAATTGGTAATCGATAAATACTCGGGAAGCGGATGGCAGGATGAGGATGGTGATGCGGAGGATGAGGGCCAGGAAGCTGATGATTGAGGTTCAGGCTGAGAAAAGCCTGAACCTCAATTTTAGTCCATTTTACTCTACAACCTTTAAGGCTCTGATCTCATTGCGCTTGAAATACTCGTTCAACTTCGGAGAATAGCATTCAACCGGTGAGAAGGTGAGCTGCACTTTTTTGCCCACCATAGTCTGAGGATCCTGCACAAAGGGGTCGGAGCCTTCGAAATAGCGGAACCACAGAAATTTCTGGTTGCGTCCGGAACCATCCTTGACGACCACGTAGGTGAATTCATCTCCTTCAATGCCCGCAACGACGCCTTCCAGCTGGTACATCTTTTCGGTGTTCAAGTCCTTCTGGCCGCCCCCCTGTACCTGGGCCATTTGCATCATCAAATCGGGGCACTTGTTGACCATCTTCATGCCGATTTGCTGTGCGAGTTCCTGCATGGCTTGTTGGTTGGTGACGTCCACATCAAGCTGGTCTTGCAATTCCGACTGGTAGTTCCCCACCTTTTGCATCAGACACATACTCATTTCCATCTGAATTTCCTGCTGTTCCTTGCCGCTGAGGTCCTTTCCCGATAAGCAATCGCAGGCATCCTGGGCAATTTTTTCCAGCACTTCCTGGGCGCTTGCCGTGCCGAATAATCCGAATACTAATAAAACAATCAATACATACTTTGACATGATGGCTACTTTTGGTGGTAAAGATACGTCGAATTTAGAGGATTGAAAGTAGTTAGTAGTCAGAGTGAGTAGTGGGTGGTTATAGTCTGACAACATGCGATCTGTGAAAACAGGACGCCGCTATTTTTTCGGCTGGCAAGTCTTGATCCCGACCGCAAGCGTCGGG
>CAYWHT010000538.1:0-3400 GCA_964458135.1 uncultured Saprospiraceae bacterium
CTTTGAGGGCGTCGATGCCGTAGCCGTAATCGTAGGCGTTGAGAAACCAGTCGATGGAGGCCTCGTTGCGGTTCATCTTTTGGTAGGATTTACCGATGAGGTAGGCGATTTTTCCCTTTTCCACCCGGCTTTCTTCATCCTGGTATTCTTTTTCCAGCATGCGGGCGGCTACTGCGTATTGTTTGGCTTCGTAGGCCATGCGGCCGTCGCGGATTTTCATCGTGTAGGTGCAGCTCCCCAGCACGATGGTGAGCCACAGTAGGGAGCATCCTATACGCTTTATATTCATATTACCTTTTACTTGTCTTAACCATTTAAAATAGGAATATACTATCAATAAAACAGGGCCCGGCCTAAAAAAATTGTCAGCTGTATGCCATAGCCGGTGTTCCCCTATCTTTTGTATAAATTGTCTTTCCAGTAGTTGTTCATGAAGAGGGGGATATAGCTGAGCCAGCCCTGAGCGGAATATCTATTTCCCACTTCTTTTGCAAGGGTCATTTTCGGCATTAAAAGCAAACTCCCGACAAGTTCTAAGTGGGATTTGCAGGGTAGCTAATGGCTTGGCGTTCCGCTTACTCCATCTGCGGAGCCGGAGCTCCGCGTTACAATTCCCCGAACAAATCATACTCCAAGGCGTCCACGATCCGCACCTCTGCAAAATCTCCCACCCGCAGGTAGTGTTGGCTAGCCTTGACCAGCACTTCGTTATCCACCTCGGGGGAGTCGCCTTCGGTTCGGCCGACGAAGTATTCGCCTTCCTTGCGGTCGAACAGTACGCGGAAGGTCTTGCCGATTTTTTCGCGATTTTTCCGGAAGGAGATTTCCTGCTGGATTTCCATAATGCGGTTGGCTCGCTCGGCTTTGACTTGGGCGGGCAGGTCGTCCGGCAAGGCGTAGGCGCGCGTGTCTTCTTCGTGGGAGTATTGAAAAACGCCGAGGCGATCAAACTCCATATCTTCAACGAACCGGCACAATTCTTCGAATTCTTCCTCGGTTTCGCCGGGAAAGCCCACCAGCATGGTGGTGCGAATCGTTATTCCGGGTACCCGCCGGCGAGCCGTTTCGATGATGCGGCGCGTTTCGGCCTGGGTGATCTGACGGCGCATGCGTTCCAGAACGCTATCGCTGGCGTGTTGCAGGGGAATGTCGAGGTAGTTGCATATTTCGGGCCGCTGCGCCATTAGGTTGAAGATCTCGGTGGGAAATTTGCTGGGATAGGCGTAATGCAGGCGTATCCATTCGATGCCTTCCACATCGGCCAGGGCGTGAAGCAGCCGGGGCAGGGCGCGTTCTTTGTACAGATCCAGTCCGTAGTAGGTGAGTTCCTGGGCGATTAGCATCAACTCCTTGACGCCCATGCGCGCCAGGTTGGCGGCCTCGGTTGCCAATTCTTCGATGGGCCGGGAAAGGTGCTTGCCCCGCATCAGGGGGATGGCGCAAAAGGCGCAGGTGCGGTTGCAGCCCTCGGAAATCTTGAGGTAGGCATAGTGCCGGGGCGTGGTGGTCAGGCGTTCACCGATGAGCTCGTGCTTGTAGTCGGCATTGAGCTTGGCCAATAAACCCGGTAATTCTAAGGTGCCGAAAAAGGCATCCACTTCCGGTATTTCCGCTTCCAGGTCTTCTTTGTACCGATGCGACAAACAGCCGGTGACGTAAAGTTTATCAATACCACCTTCCTTTTTGATATCCGCATATTCCAGGATGGTGTTGACCGACTCTTCTTTGGCCAAATCGATAAACCCGCAGGTGTTGACGATGATAATGTTGGCGTCTTCGTCCGCACTGTCGTGCACCACTTCGTAATCGTTGCCCCGCAACTGCGTGATGATATTTTCGCTATCCACCAGGTTTTTGGAACACCCCAGCGTGACGACGTTGACTTTATCTTGCTTTAAGGTTTTGGTTTTCATTTTTTTACCTTCAAATTAAGCAGAATGCGAAATTAAGGATTTTTTATCGATTCATGGCTTATTTGGATGCTTCCAATGACACCACCCGCGCCTTCTGCTTAAACAAAAACGTATTTTCCGAAGCGACGAGCAGCGTTTTCGGACCGAGGAAATCGACGGCTTCGTACTGGGTGGGGGGCAATCCTTTGGGTACTTTGTAAGCCTGCAGCTTGCCCTTTAAAAAATGCGTGCCTTTGTAATTCGATAACAGATAAACGGTCGTTTTGGAGCGAGGAATGAAACCGAGTACGGGCTTAAACCAATAAGAAAGCAAGGCCACCGACTGACCGTCGGGGCTAATGGCTGCTCCCGTTACCACCCTTTTGTCCAGGTACAGGCTGTCGCGCAAGTGGGCGGTGTAGTCGCCGGGCTTGGCGGGTAACACGTAGTGCTTGGTGTGGTAATGGTCATTGCCCAGGCGGCTCTTGGAAAAGAGGTGCAGGCTATCGCGATGCCAAAAAAAGGCCTCCATATTGAAGTTGGCCCTGGCTTCGGCGGGGGGAAAGGCCTCTTGATCCGGATACCGGTAAGTAATGGAGTCCAGCTGGCCGGTATGGGGATCGAAAATGTAAATGGCCAGGTTGCGCCGCCGGTTGGCGTTGTTGCCAAAATCACCGATGTAAAAGCGGCCCCGTTGGTCGTGGGTCAGATCTTCCCAATCCCGGTTTTGGGCCTTCCGGATTTCGACTAAGGTTTGCAGATTGCCCCTTCCATCGGTAAGATATAAGCGGGGATGGTGTCCGCTGTCGTTGTGCCACCAGAGGCTGTCGGAACCGCTGCGCGCAAGCCCCGATACTTCTTCCAGTTGAGCCGGTAGGCGAAACCTGGATTTCCATGCATCCTGGCCGAACAAAAGCAGCGGCAAAACGACCGGCAAAAGAAACAGATAAGGGGGCGGAAAAGCAAAAAGCCTAAGGGTGAAGTGGGAATCATTCATCGTAAGATAGAATTGGTCAATTTAGCGTATACCTTTGAAGGCGTAAAATCGTTTATCCAACAAGCAAATTTGTCTCATTTATGAAGCGGAGCATCCTGCCGGTCATTATCAGTATGTTAATTCCCCTTTGGAGCCACGCCCAATTCGGGTTGACGGCCGGGCGCCATTTTAACAACGCTTCCGACTGGGAGATAGAAACGGAAAACGGAACCCGTCCATTGCTCGAAGACGGCTATTCCATTGGCATCGACTACTGGTTCCGTTTAAAAAACGCCCGGGTGGAATTTCTTCCGGAAATCAACTATGCCCGTTACGAGCGTACGCTGGACCCCGTAGCTGAATCCACGGTCAATAATCTCAGTTTATTCTTTAATGCCAACATCTACTTTCTGGACTTTTTCGGAGACTGCGATTGTCCGACTTTCTCTAAGCGGGAACCGTTTTTTAAAAAGGGCTTATTCCTCCGCCTGAGTCCGGGCATCAGCTACCTGGACCAGACCCTTGCCTCTAC
>CAYWHT010000539.1:0-3399 GCA_964458135.1 uncultured Saprospiraceae bacterium
TTTCGCCAAAAGACACTGCCAAAGCGCAAAGCTACTTATTGCACAGTGTACTAGCCTATAAAACCGGAATGAAATGAAAAGTATCTACCTACTACTTTTTTTATTGTTACTCACCGCTTCAACCTTCGCCCAGGCTGATCAGGTAAGGGTTCAAAAAAATGATGACGGCATGAGATTGGTAGTCAACGGCTCCGATTTCATGATTAACGGTATGAACTGGGATTACTTCCCGATCGGCACCAACTTTTCGTATAGTCTGTGGAACCAACCGGACGACATCATCAAAGCTGCGCTGGATATTGAAATGTCCATGTTACAAAATATGGGCGTCAATGTGGTGCGTCAATATACCGGCGTCCAACCCAGGTGGATCCGGTACATCTACGAAAAATACGGCATCTACACTATGCTCAACCATTCGTTCGGCCGCTACGGCCTCACCGTTGACGGCGCCTGGATGGCCAACACCGAGTACGCGGACCCCCGAGTGCGCGAATTGCTGCTCTCGGAAGTCAGCACGATGGTGGAAGAATATAAGGATACGCCGGGCCTGATCATGTATCTGCTCGGAAATGAAAATAACTATGGTTTATTCTGGGAAGGCGCCGAAACCGAAGATATACCGGTAGAAGACAGAAAATCGACCGTTCGCGCCCGCGCCATGTACAAGCTCTTCAATGAAGCGGCTGTGGCGATGAAAAATATCGATGCCTCGCACCCGGTTGCCATGTGCAACGGAGACCTTCTATTTATCGAAATCATCGCCGAAGAGTGCCAGGATGTTGACATTTTTGGCACCAATATGTACCGGGGGATTTCATTTGGAGACGCCTTTCAGCGGGTCAAGGATGAGCTCAACATGCCCATTATGTTCACCGAATTTGGCGCGGACGCCTTCAATGCCATTGAAAATGAGGAGGATCAACTATCCCAGGCTTACTACATGGTGGGTAACTGGCAGGAGATCTACGAAAATTCCGCCGGTTTGGGTAAGGTGGGAAACTCTATCGGCGGGTTTACCTTCCAGTTTAGTGATGGCTGGTGGAAGTTCGGTCAAACGAAGAACCTGGATGTGCATGACAATAATGCTTCCTGGTCTAACGGTGGTTACGAGCGCGATTACGAAGAAGGCGAGAATAACATGAACGAGGAATGGTTTGGGGTTTGCGCCAAGGGCCCCACAAATGCCAGGGGGCTGTATCAGCTTTACCCCCGCGCCGCTTATTACGCGCTGAAAAAAGCACACCAGGTCGATCCATATGCCGGCGGGGCTACCCTCGAAGCTATTCAAAACTATTTTTCCAATATCGCCCTGATGGATGCCGTCATTCAGGCGAGAGGAGATCGGGCAGCTCTGGCCAGCGAACAGTTGAAAAAAGTTCGCCTCAGCGGTCTAAGGGCGGAGATATCCACCTTCAATACGGGTGGCAAGTTCCTAACCACTCCGGAAGATGCCGATCCCAACACCTTGCAGTTTCCGGATGAACTGGGCTTTGATCACATGCAATCCATGTACGTGGGGGTTGAGGCCAATCCCACAAGTAACGTACGCATCAATTCTTCCTTCAACATCCTCGGGCAAGTAGCCGAAAACCCGATCAACGAAATATTTTACGAAAATCGTGGTCGGGTTCGATCGGTCAATACGGACCAGGGGGACCTGGATTTAACGTCCCGCAACCGCATAAGCCTTTACCGAACCGATTTCACCTGGAACAACAAATATTACAACCTCACGGGCTTTTACCGTACCGGACATTACCACTGGGGCTACGAAGGAGACTTTTTCGGCTTGTACCCGGAGGCGAATTACGGTCCCAACATTGACATCTACAACGGCAACGCCCCCTTCGGCTTTGAATTCGAGGGTAAAAAATCCCTCAGCGGCCTGAAAGTCGCTTTCGGCCCTGAACTGTGGTGGGGCGCCAACCCGGCCGTTTTGGTAAAGTACTCCCGCAGCTTTGGGGCCTTTGACGTTACGGGCATCTTCCACGAAGATATCGACGAACCAGCTCCGGCGGTGAGTTCTTTTGCCGTTCCCATGCCCCAAACGCGCAGAACCACCCTCCATGTAAAAACCAATTTAGGACCGCTAGGCGTCGAGCTCGGGGGAATCTGGGGCGGTCAGCCGTTGGTGGGCCGAAAATTCCAAATCGTAGAAGAGGTCGAAGGGCAAACGATGGTATTCCAGGATGAGATCCAGGATAAAGACACCTGGGGCGGTAAAATGAAATTCACCTTTTCATCCGGCCCCTTCAATTGGTACGCCCAGGGGGCGGCCATGGGCTTGGTGGCCAACGGAGGCGCCGATTATACCCGCACCTTTACCGGATGGCGGCTCAAGGACAGCGGCAGCGGCAACCAGTACAACTTCCTAACCGGATTCACGTATCTCATCGGCGACTTCCAAATCGCGCCCAACTTCTTGTGGCAAAAACCGGTCGTCGATCCGATACCCGCCGACGCACCCGCCCCCGGAAGGCCGAGAAACATCCTCGACGACCCATTCGCCGTAAGGCAAAACCGGGAAACCGTAGCGGGTGAGATCTTGTTTACCTACGATCCTACGCCCGGAACCTGGATGTACGAATGGGATAACGACATGACTGAAGACGCTCCCTTTGCCGCCAGCGCCGGTTTTGTATTCCGACACCTACCCACCACGCAAGACGCCGGTATCGGTATCTTTAGTGACGGTCGTACGATATTTGCATTCCCGGGCGCCCCGCCCGCCCAGGACCTGTGGGAAGCCCACGCCCGCATCGTATCCAAGCTCAATCCGGAATTCGGGATCATCGCCAATTTTTACGGCGGAAACGCTCAGGCCAATGGTAGCGATGACCGGGTAATCGAGCGCTTCGGTAGTGATATCCGGTTGATTTACAAAAAATTTAAAATGGCCTCCATGGTCAAAGTAAACGATTGGGGGCCCTACGATTATCACCGCGATTTCAACCTGACCTTTCCACTGCAGGTCACCCTGGATCTTTCCACCACGGTTGGAATACCGCAGTGGTTTGATCTTCCCGACACCCAGGCCGGCGTTCGCTGGACCTGGCGCTCGCTGGATCAGTTTTCACCCCGCTATTGCCCTACGAGAAACCTCGACATCAACGGTGATCTGGTCTGTGATCCCCTGGCGCCGGGATTTGACAATGGAAGAGAATGGGAAATTAGAACATACGTACACTTCAATATTGGAAAGTAATCTAAGGAGTTTACCCTTTGGCCTGCAAATGACCATCTATGCAACCTCACTTCACCATTTTTTCGGCTCGCAAGTCCGGGATCCTAACCGTAGGGTCAGGGGCAAAAAACGTAGGCACTAGCAGCTTTTTAACGCTGCGAGGCGGAACTCCGAGGAGCGAAGCGACGATCAGCGAAGCTAAAAAGAGCAAG
>CAYWHT010000540.1:0-3394 GCA_964458135.1 uncultured Saprospiraceae bacterium
CTCCACAAGATATACATTTTTTCCAAATCCTAAAAGGATGGCGCCAGATTACTCAATAATGTGGCCACTTCCTAAAAAGCCATTCCCGCTTTCCGTTTCCCGGCTATTTTTGCGGACAGTTTTCTCATAGTATGTTTAATGCTCCTACACCTTGTCCCTTCTGGGGTGTAGGTTTTTTTTTGCGGACCTTTTTCTCACCCAAAGCCTCCTCGAAAGATGCGATGCCTCCCTTTACATAAAAAGGCAACCGGAAAATCCCGGGTAGTTGCTTTCTTTACGGATGTAGTTTTCTCATAGTATGTTTAATGCTCCTACATCCGTCTTGCCTCCCCCCCCGATGTAGGAGCTTTTTTTGTTATTGCCTTACTACTTCAAATTCCCGTTCCAGTCGATTGCCTTTTTCATCAACGAGGATTAGGCGGTGGTGTCCGGGCGCCGGGTCGAGTTCCATGGAGTGAAATTGGTTGGTACTGCCCAGGTACTGTTGATCCAGGTGCCAGTGGATGGTCGTATTTGCCTGGCGGTGTGCTACGGTAAAGACGGCGCGGGATCGTTGGCCATCTATGGCTACGGGGATGAAAATCCGGGTAGGCTGTTGCGGATAGCGCAATTCCATGACCGGCTCTCCGGCCGTTCGGCATCCGGGCCGAAAGGGCGGAAGCTGGGAATATTCGGGATGTCGGCGCCGGTAATAATGGGCTTGCAAGGGGGGTAAGACGAAGCGCACGTCAGCCCGAATGGCGGCGGGAAGCTCGCAGAGAGCATTAACGCGCCATTGGCCGGTACTATCCAGGTGGATAGTGCGGTGGAAAGAACAGGCCGGGGCGTGCCGGCCGGCATTGGGCGCCCAGATGGTGTCCGTCGGGCATCGTTCAGTGGCGCGAAAACCGCTGTTGGAGCATATGGCCAGGCGTTGCATTTCGTCGTAGGGCGGATCAAACCAGCTTTCGCCACCGGGCAGCATATCCAGAATATCAAATAATACGGGGCCGGCCGTCCGGATGCCTACCAATCCCGGGCGCCCCTCCCCGTCGGCGTTTCCGGCCCATACCCCAATGGCGTAGTGGGGCGTTACGCC
Organism: uncultured Saprospiraceae bacterium; assembly: GCA_964458135.1. Taxonomy (GTDB): domain Bacteria; phylum Bacteroidota; class Bacteroidia; order Chitinophagales; family Saprospiraceae; genus CAYWHT01. Next base: position 1,079 of record CAYWHT010000540.1, read on the forward strand.
CACGGCCCAGCCGTCCCGAAAACCGAAACTGGTGCCCGTTTTCCAGGCAATTTGCTGGCTGGAGCGAAAACGGCGCCATTCGCCTTCGGTATCGGGGCGCTCTAGCTCCTGCATGGCGGCGAAAGCCAGCCAACTGCCTGCCGCCGAGAGGCGGGGGGCCTCCGCCAATAGGACGGGCCGGCCGGAGGTAGCGCCTTTGGTCAGCGTGAAATGGGCGGGCTCAAAATCATCCGCGCGGTAGTGGCTGTCGTAATCGTAAAAATGGTGTAGGCTGCGCGCCATGCCGGCGTAGGCGTTGGTAACCTCCCACAAACTGGATTCCGCCCCGCCCAGGATCAAGGTCAGGCCGTAATGATCGGGCGGGCGGTCCACTTGGTTCAGCCCCAGTTGCTGTAATTCGTAGTGAAATTTCTCCAAACCGTAAGACCGCAGCAAGTGGACCATCGGAACGTTGAGCGAGCGGGTGAGTGCTTCATTGGCGGGTACGGCTCCCCGAAAGGAGCGGTCGAAATTTTTCGGCTGGTAGCCGTTGATGGAGGTCGGCAGGTCGGGTAGCAAACTAGTCGGCAAAATAAGTCCCTCCTGCAAGGTCAAAGTGTATAAAAACGGTTTGAGAATGCTACCGGTACTGCGCGGGGCGGTAATGATGTCTACGTCTTCGGCCTGCGCATCGCCCGTTTCCGGAGCATTGCCGGTGTAGGCGATGACTTCATTGCGCCGGATATCGATGATCAGGGCGGCGAGGTTATGGATTTGATTTTGTTTGAGCTTCCTATGGTGGCGCGCCACGATGGTGTTGAGTTGGCGCTGCCTTTCCAGTTGCAAGGTGCTGCGAATCCGGGATGCGGCACTTTCCGTATTGGCGCCGGCCATTTGACCGGCGCGTTGCAGGAGGTGAGGGGCGAGTTGCGGCAGCGCGAGCGGCGTCTCGGGCAGCGGTTCCTGACGGGCCAACCGCCAGCCCAGGGAATCAATCGCGCCGCGTTGGTGCATGCGCTCGAGCAAGGCGTTTCGTTTGCGCAGCAACGCCTCCCGGTTGCGCCCCGGATGAATTAAGGCGGGGCTATTGGGGAGCACCGCCAGGGTGGCAGCCTCCCCCCAGCTCAATAATTGGGGGCTTTTGCCGTAATACCGCCAGGCGGCCGCCTCCAAACCTACCACATTGCCTCCAAAAGGAGCGTGGGAAGCGTAGAGGGCCATTATCTCGGTTTTGGAGTAAGTCAACTCCAGGCGGGTGGCCTGAATGATTTCCGATATCTTGCGCAGGATGGTGCGGGGCGGGTTGCCGCGCGCCATCCGGATGACCTGCATGCTAAGCGTGCTCCCGCCACTCACGATCGCTCCGGCCCGGAGGTTCTGCTGCAAGGCGCGCAGCAAGGCCAGTGGGTCAAAACCGGGATGATGGTAAAAACGCCGATCTTCGAATTCGATAATCGCCTGGGCGAATTTCTCCGGCGCCGAATCCAGGGGAGGAAAGCGCCATTGACCATCCGAGGCGATGCGCGCGCCAAGCAAGTGACCGCTCCGATCTTCCAATACCGTGCTTACGGGCGCCTCGAAAAGCGGACGCGGCAGGCAGAACCAATAGACCGCCAAAGCCAACAAGGTGGTCATCGCCAGCGGAAAACGATACCGGTAAACTTTACCCGTCAACCAACGCAGCATGCTACCCATAAGGTCGATTTCTTATTACGTCAAATATAGTCTGCCAATCCAAAATTTGTGAATGCTGAGCTGGCAGACTGCAACAAAAAAATAAAATTCCTTTCATTGCCGGACCGACCGCATACGCAGAAACCCCTACCTTAACGTTGAAGAAAGTAAACGGACCCTTATGCATCGAAGTCTTTTTTTTTACTTGTTATGGCTATTGTGCCTTTCAAACGGCCTTCTCACCGCCCAGGATACGGTATTAATCGACCGGTCAAAATTTTTCCGGCAGAAAGATGTCCATTCCTTACAGCTTTCCGCCGATGGCAAGACGGTATACTATCAGCGTCATTCGGCCGGTTCCAAAGTGCTGTGTTACCGTTCCGAAGGCAGCTACCAAACGGAGCATCGCATTCGCATGGCAAGTGATATAGCGGATTGGCGCCCCACCTTTCTCGGAGGCCTGTTGTTTTTTTTGAAGGACGCATCCTCCGGTAAACTGATGCACACCGACGAGCGGGGCGAGCAGCCTCGGGAAATAGCGCCTTTTTCGATGCGCGACGCCGAAATTCTGGCTGTGAGTGGCTATCGTCCCGCCGAGGTGGCGCTCCGGGTGGTTCGCCCCGATACCTCCCTGAACGGGATCTACGCTATCGACATCAAAAG
>CAYWHT010000541.1:0-3391 GCA_964458135.1 uncultured Saprospiraceae bacterium
TTTTTTTATTCAAGAGTTGCACCCCACTCTTGAATGTAGCGCTGCTAATGCTAGTGTAGGGCAAGGCTTTCCAGAGGTGCATCCAGCATCCCACCTGCCGGAGGCAGCCAACATCAGGGTCGAAAGCCCTCAGTACCGGGGCCGCGCGAAGCGGCGGCCCCGAGCATCGAAAAATTTCAACGCTTCCCATCCGCCTCCACCGCCTCATATTTCATCTCCACGCCCTTCTCAATCGGCGAGACCCCCTCTTCCATCCAGCGCGGCGCCGGCGCATCCATCAGGTAATGATCGAAAAACTGCTGCATGCGCCGCTGGAAATCCTTGCGGTTCTGGCGTTTGACGGGCCAGTGAGGTTCATCATTGTAATTGAGCATCCAGACGGGCTTATTGAGGCGGCGCAGCGCTACAAAGAATTCGATGCCCTGGTACCAGGGCACGGCGCCGTCATTATCGTTGTGGAGGATGAGCACCGGGGTGTTGATCTTATCGGCGTAAAAGAGCGGTGAATTTTCCAGGTACCGCATTGGGTATTCCCAAAGACTTCCACCGATCCGGCTTTGGGTGTGTTCGTACTGGAACATGCGGCTCAGGCCACTTCCCCAGCGGATGCCGCCGTAGGCCGATGTCATATTGACCACCGGAGCGCCCGATTCGGCGCAACGGAATAAATCGGTCTGGGAGATCAGGTAAGCCGACTGGTACCCCCCCCAACTGTGCCCCTGCAGACCGATGCGCCCGGGATCGACGAAGCCCTCCTGGATTAGCGTATTGACGCCGGGAACCACACAGTCGTAAGCACTCTTGCCGGGATAGCCTTCCCGGTAAACGATGTCCGGAACAAATACCAAGTATCCCCGGCTAGTGTAAAAGGTGAAATTGATAATGGACCGGTGAGGGTAGGGCCGGATATAGTTATGCAGATTATCGGAATTTTTTTCGTAGAAATAGACCATCATGGGGTACTGTTGCTCCGGATCGAAATTTTCGGGTTTGTACAATAGGCCTTCCAGCGATTCCCCCTGCGCGGAAGTCCAATGGTAGGTCTCTACCGTTCCCCACTTGTAATTGGCCTGTTGGGGGTTGGCGTCGCTGATTTTTCGGAACTCGCGCAGTTGGTCGCGCCCGTAAAGCAAATCGGGAAAGGTTTGATAACTCTCCCGGGTGAACAGCCAGCGGTCGGCATCTTTAGCTTTAACGGGCTCCCGCTGGTAGGCGTAGTCGGCTTTCTGAGCGATAGAACGCAGACCGGTATGCAGGTCAAACCAAAGATACCCTTCCTCTTTATCGACTTCGTCGTAAAAATGGAACAACAGCAGGTCTACTTCCTGGATGGTGCGCATGTCAGGGCGGGTGTCTACGTAACGCATCCGGCGGCGATCTTTGCGTCCCAGGGTGATGTTGTTAGGTGCAATTTCTCCTTCGGGATCGATCAGCCAGGCATCGTAACGGTCGTAAATAATGATGAAATCATCGTGTTTGGTCCAGCCGGCGATACCGTAAGGGTAGGGATCCATCGGCCGGTCGTTAAGCTCATCGTAAAAGGGAACCTCTTCGTTGGTGGTGATCTGCCGGAGTTTTTTACTGTCCAGGGAATAGGCCATCCAGACGGAATCGGGATGGCTGTACCAATAAATGTATTTGGCGTTGGGCGAAAAGTCCGGATCACCACACACCTGACGGGCAATAGGCGCCCGTTCGCCGGTCGTCAGGTCGATGAGGTACAAGTCGGCGCAAACCGGAAAACCTTCCCAGGAAGTTTGCCGCAGATAAGGCCTTTCGTCGATGCCCAGCGCCACCGGGGCGTTCCCCTGATCGCCAAGCTCCACTTCGGATACATCCGCTCTACCGATTTGCACCAGTTTATCGCGTTGAACGTGCCAGACACAGGTGTAGGTGCGTTTTTTTTCCGCCTCCATGCGGTTTTCTTGCTGGGTGTACAGGCGTTTATCGTGGTGCGTCCAAACTTCCACATTGACGATTTCCTCTTCCAGGCGATTGGTGTCGGGAAGTAAAGGCGCCGGTCGGATACCGAAGTACAGCTTGGCGCCATCCTGTGAGAAATGCACCTTGCCATGCTGACCGACGATCCAGTCTTCGGGCAGGAACGCATCGGCGGCGTCGACGATGCGTTGGGGCCCGGCGGCCTCCGTTTTCCAATAATGCAGCCGGTATTGGGGGATGCGGTGGCGGGTAGTATCCGGATCGAGCAAAAATGCCGCCTGCCGGCCTTTTTCGTCCAGCGCCAGTTGCCGAAACCTTCCCGGGGAAGACAGTACCGGGCGCACACGACTATCCGCTCCGGAGAAATAGTACAATCCGGCGGCAAAGTCGCCTTGCCCCGCCGAGGCGAAAAGCAGGGCGGCTGATTTTTCGGCAAAGGTGAATTGCCGCACCTTGGGGACCGTTTCCTCGGCTCCCGTTTCCAGGTTCCGGATGGTGAACAACGTATCCCGTTGTGCTTCTTCGGAATCCTTCCCGGCTTCGTTCAATTGCGGGTAAGCCAGCCAACCGCCCCATTTTTCGGGCAGGTGGAATTCCGGTACGCGCGCAATACGCGTCAATGCACCGGTTGCCATTTCCAGCACCGCCAGGGTATCGGGAGGTAGATCATCTTTTTTCACTTTGCGCCGGCGCATGGCCTTGATCGTGTCCTTCGGCGGATGAATTAAAAATACCGCATAGCGGCTATCGGCGCTCAGCTGCCCCGCATCGGCCCGGTCGAAATGCTGCAAGGTATCTTTCTGACCATCGTACACCAGGAGCGTAGGATCTCCCTCCCCCGGTTCGAGCTGATACAGGACAAAACGCCCATCATTGGAAATTTGCTCGTTTTCGATGGTTTTCCAAATATCGAAATCTTCATGTTCCAGCTGTTGAAGGCCGGCATTTTGTGCGTCAATGAGCAGTGGTAAAAAAAGCAGCGATACGGCACAGAAATACTTATACATAGTGAATAGCTTTTATGACTTTGCTCCTAAAATTAGAAAAAGTAAGCCATACAAAAGCTTTACGGGGGGCAAAGAATGGCGTGTATCTTCCGCAGCAGGCTGCATCTGGTTGGGAGCTGTAATGAACACCCAGCGGGCCCCATTCACGGAAAAGGCTGAGGGCGGGAACTATCCGGCGGCTACCGGGGTATTACCTTCGATTCAATTATTTTTATCACCCTGACTGTCGGCGCGGCAAATTTGTCCGTTTCCGCAAAGATGTTTTAGAACATTAACTTCTTCTGTTTTTGGATGCTGGAAATCCCGGTAGGATATCTATTGGGTATCAGCCTCGATATGGGGTTGGCGGGGGTATGCCTGGCTATTGCCGGCAGTGAAACCGTGCTGGCCGTTACCGCCATTCTGTTGTTCCGGCGCGGAAAATGGAAGACGGTCCAGATTTA
>CAYWHT010000542.1:0-199 GCA_964458135.1 uncultured Saprospiraceae bacterium
TCCCAAAAAGTCAGCAAAGCAAGCCACGGCAAGGGCCTCACCCCCTCAAAAATCCCTGCCTCACCGGCCAGCAGGTTTGCAGGAGATCCCTTGCTTACGGAGGCCGAACGCCATCCGAAGGCGCCCCGGGCTGGTAGCCCGGGTTTACTGGATTTGAAAAAGAAGGGAGATTTGTGGGTGGGTCAACGGGATATTGTAT
>CAYWHT010000542.1:209-3384 GCA_964458135.1 uncultured Saprospiraceae bacterium
ATATTGTATTGGGGAACAATATTCCGGATTATGAATGAAAATGTTCTCCTCATTTTGTGGGAAAATTACGGCTCTTCTTTCTTTTGCTTAAACTCGCCCACCCGGCGGTTGTCTAAGAAAGAAAGACAAAAAACATGCACCGATTATTAATCCTATTTTTGCCACTGTTGCTCCTTTCCTGCAACCAGGATGACGGCATCACCAACAATGACCCGGAGCAACGCTACACCATCGATTCCTACGACGCCACTGCCATAGCCCCTTTCGGCGCGCTCGACTACCGCGTTTATTACCCCCGCGAATTTACCGGCGCCACCCAGGTCATCCACGTTTCCCGTGGCGGCAACGGCCTGGGTGACGACCGCGGCGAATTGATCCCCTACGTTCAGGCATACGTTCAAGAAGGCTACGTCGTCGTACAAGTCAACCACCGCCTTGCAGGTTCCGATATCGAAAGGATCGCCCAATTCCGCGGGGAGGAAATTGCCTTTATCGCCGGAAAGGTAGCCGACGGCACGCTCGATTACGGCGGTTTCAATGGAACCATCGACGGCTCTTCCCAGGGATATGCCGGCCATTCCGGAGGCTGCATGGAGGGGCTGCTGGCTGCCGGTACGGATATGACCCACGGCAATTATCTCGTTCCCGAAATCAAAGCCGTCTACGGTATGTCACCCGCGGGCTATCAGCCGGATCAGTTCGGCATTACCCAGAATCCAGTCGGCTATTGCCAAATCGGAGCTGTCGCCGTCTTCGTCATCATTGGTGAAGAAGAAAAAGACGTCAACGGTCCGGGCAGGTTTATGGCGGAAGATTGGCGGCTGCAAGCCTACGAAGCTATGACCGACGCGGGGCCGCGGTACCAAGCCCTGGTCAAAGGACCGGATACCGACCACCTGGATATCAAGGGCGACAATCCGGCGGTGGAGCAGTACAATACAGCCAATTCCCTGGCTTTATTTGCTACCTACGTCCGCGGAGAAGACCGGGAAGCGGAGATTGGTCAGCTGGCGACGCCGATGGATAATACGGTAGAATTGTCAAGAAAGGGAATACCCTAAAAAAATACCGGCTTTGGAGGGGGCAACCGCTCTTTTCGGCGCCAAGCGAGGCTGTTATAATGAGGCTGAACGGTTGGCAAGCAAATCTCCATCCAAATCGCGTCGAGTGCAAGATATAGTCCAACAACCCAGGATTTGTGAAATTGCGGCGCAGCTTTCTAACGCAGCGAGCCGGAAAAAAAGCAAGTCAGCAATCACAAATTTTGGGTTGGTGGACTAAAACCCTTTTCCCCTTCGGATAAAGCGTGGGATGACCAAAATAGGAATCCCTTTGGAGGGGCTTCCCCCCGGCCGTTTATTGGATCAATTCGAAATGCACCTCTGCCCGTTCCCGGAGCCGCTTCAACAGAGCGCTGCCCATCGCACTCGCCGGCGTCAATACCCCGCCCACATCGGGTGTCTGTTCGCGATCCAGCGCCAGACAGGCCGCACTTTCCGCCAGCATGCGGGAGGTGGCGCCGTAGCCGGGATCGCGGTCGCTGCTGATCTTTGCGTTCAGCCTTGCGCCGTCGGGGGTGCGCCCCGACAACAAGATGCGGAAGTAGCCTTGCTCCCGTTGTTGAGCGGTGGGCCCTTGTCCGGGCTTGGGCAAAAAGCGTTGAAAAAGGTTGCCCAAAAAAGTGCCCGGGCGAGCAGCAGCCAATAGCCCCGTAAAAAAGAGCAGCAGATAGGCTTTCAAACGGCCGGCAAACCCACCGCCCGTAAGCGTAGCTTCATCGTAGCGAAAATCTTTCCCGTAAGGCCAGCCGCGCAGGGCATGGCTACGACGCACCACCCGCGTGTTGATCGAGGCCATCACAAAAGGAGCGATCCAGGACCGGAAATCGGGATCGAACTCCACGCCCTGTAAATCAGGACCATCCTGCCCCTCCCGTTCTCCCTCGGGATTAAGGCCGTAGGGGTCGGCCAAAACCCGGCGCACGGATCGGTCTGCCGCCGCCTCCACCAACACATTACGCAGGCTGGCGATGGTGCCGCCGCTGAATCCGCCACCGGCGCCCTTGAGCCGGAATTTGACCTGGCTGCAATACGCACCGGCGCTTGTTTTAGACTGTTCCTGCAGGAAGTATACTCCCAAATCGGAAGGGATGGAATCGAAGCCGCAGGTGTGGACAATACGTACGCCTTGTTCGCGGGCCGTGGCGTGGTGCTGATCGATCATCTTGCGCATCCACTGCACCTCGCCGGTCAAGTCGCAGTAGTCGGTCTGCTCTTCGACGCAGGCTTCCACCAGCGGGCTGCCGTAAATGGCGTAGGGCCCCACGGTGGAGCACACCACCCGGCTGCGCCGGACCATCGCTTTTAAGGTCTCCTTATCCAGGCTATCGGCAGTTACGGCAGGCAAATCGGGCGCTTCAAGCTTCTGCTTCAGCCGTTCCAGCTTTTCGGGATTGCGGCCGGCGACGGCCCAGCGCAGGGCGCCATCCAGTCCGTATTGCTCCATCAAGTATTCAGCAACCAGGCGGCCGGTGTAGCCGGTGGCGCCCCAGACGATAAGATCGAAATCGCGGGGGTGGGCATCCATAATATGGGTTGATTATTTGAATCCCAAATTAAGGCTTTATGAAGGAGCAAACGCATTTGAAGGGGCAATTTTTAGGCGAGACCTGCAGCTCAGTCAACAATGGTGGCCAAACGAGTATGCTTGAAAGTGTAATTCTCGCCTTTTACTCTGCCAAACATAAGGGGCAAAGAAATGTTGGAAAGGTTGCAACTCTGGAAAGTAAAAAGCCATTCTGCGGCTATTTTGGCGCCGGGCAAGGTGTTCGTGAGAAACGAACAGCGCAGCCTGGCGCCGAAAAGAAGCAGGCATTGCTATATTACGTAGCAAACAGCACCACTAAAAAAGTTGTCATGATCAAACCACACCACCTTTTGTACTGGAGCAGCGGCCTCGCCCTGGGGCTGATGGTCTGCGCTATTTTTAGCTGCCCGAAGTGGCACGTCGCTATGCCATTCATGCTCGGGCTTTCGGGCTTTTTGGGTGTTATTGGATACCGAAAGAAACAGGAGGGAGCGCAATTCTGACCACCTATAGTCCGCCAACCTAAAATTTGTAATTTCTGACTTGCTCTTTTTAGCTTCGCTGATCGTCGCTTCGCTCTTAGGAGTTC
>CAYWHT010000543.1:0-3381 GCA_964458135.1 uncultured Saprospiraceae bacterium
AATAGCGGCGTCATATTTTCACAAATCCTGAGTTGTCAGACTATAGTTCCCGAGGCATTAGCCAAACCAGAGCCTGCAAATCCTGGGTGGGCAGACGATAATTCCGGGTTTGGGGGAAAGCCGACCTTTTTCTTTCCAAACCCGGAATCCATCTTTTTCCGGTTTCCTCTATTTTCCTTAGCTTTCGGAGCACAATCATCAGCCGAAAGTTACACCTATGAAAAAAATACTGATCGCCAACCGCGGAGAAATTGCGCTCCGCGTGATGCGCACCGCCCGCAACATGGGCATTCGCACCGTCGCCGTGTATTCGGAAGTTGATCGCAATGCCCTGCACGTACGCTTTGCCGACGAAGCCGTTTGTATTGGTCCGGCCCCCTCCAACCAGTCCTATTTGCAAATCGACAAGATTATTGCCGCGGCCAAAGAAAAGGGAGCCGAGGGCATTCATCCCGGTTACGGTTTCTTGAGTGAGAACGCCAAATTTGCCCGGGCCATCGAGGAAGCGGGCCTGACCTTCATCGGCCCGCCCGCCGGCGCCATCGAAATCATGGGCAGCAAGCTGGCCGCCAAGGAGGCCGTTAAAAAGTACGACATTCCCCTGGTGCCGGGCATCGACGAAGCCGTTACCGACCCGGGGAAGGCCCTCGAAGTCGCTCAGTCTATCGGCTTCCCCGTCCTGGTCAAAGCCTCGGCCGGCGGCGGGGGCAAGGGCATGCGCATCGTGGAACGCGAAGCCGACCTTACCGACCAAATGAAGCGCGCCATCAGCGAGGCCAGCTCCGCTTTCGGCGATGGTTCCGTATTTATCGAGAAATACATCACCTCGCCGCGCCACATCGAAATGCAAGTCCTGGCCGACAATCACGGCAACGTCATCCACCTTTTCGAACGCGAATGCAGCATCCAGCGGCGCCACCAGAAAGTGGTGGAAGAAGCGCCCTCCGCCGTACTGACGCCGGAAATCCGCAAGAAAATGGGCGCAGACGCCGTCAACGTAGCCAAAGCTTGCGGCTACTCCGGGGCGGGCACCGTAGAATTTCTCGTCGACGCCCACCTCAACTACTACTTCCTCGAGATGAATACGCGCCTCCAGGTCGAACACCCGGTTACCGAAATGATTACCGGAGTGGATCTGGTGGCCGAGCAAATCCACATCGCCCGCGGCGAGCCACTGCGCATCAAGCAGGAAGACCTGCAAATCAAGGGCCACGCACTCGAACTGCGCGTCTACGCCGAAGACCCACTCAATAACTTCCTCCCCAGCGTGGGCGAGCTGGAGCGCTACCAGCGCGTCGAAGGCCACAATATCCGCCTCGATGACGGCTACGAAGAAGGCATGGACATCCCCATCTATTACGACCCGATGATCTCCAAGCTCATCACCTACGGCGAAAACCGCCACGCCGCCATCCAGCGCATGCTCGAAGCCATCGACCGCTACATTATCGAAGGCGTGGAGACGACGCTGCCTTTCGGCAAATTCGTCTTTGAGCACGACGCCTTCATCACGGGTCAGTTTGACACCCACTTCGTTCAAAACTACTTCACGCCCGAAACCTTGCAAAAACACCGCAAGGACGAAGCCGAAATCGCCGCGGCACTCGGGCTCAAACTTTTTCTGGAAGACAAGAAAAAGCTCAGAACCATGGACCTGGGCTATTCCAACTGGCAGCAAAACCGGCAATTCAATTAGCCGGTCTGCAATATGCCAGGTCAGAATTGGTGAATCCTGACTTGGCAGACTGTAAAAACGAAGTTTATGGCAAAAGTTAAAATCGCGGGGAAAGTCACCCACCAACAGCTGGAAGGCGGATTTTGGGGGATCATCGGCAAGGACGGACGGCAATGGAGGCCCGTAAAGATGCCCGATCAATTGAAATACGACGGTATGGTAGTAGAGGTGGTTGGGGAAGAAGTAGAAGACGAAGTGTCCTTCCAAATGTGGGGCAACCCGATAAGGATCATCTCTTTTGAAACGGCGACTCCCTGATCAAGGTGCTCATTCATCGTCAATTCTCATCTGCGAAGCTTCCTGACGGGCCATGAGCTGTTGCAGGCTGACGTTGAGGTCGCGAATTATCTGGGATTGCTGGTTGATCGTGCGCTTGAGATCCTGCACCTCTTTCGACAGCGGGGGTTGGCTGCTTTGCGGCGCGGATAGAATGGGGCTCACCTTGGCGCGCACTGACCACACCTCCCGGATGTCATTGGCCGCCACCGGGTAGGGCCGGTAGAAATTGTTGTCGGAATGCAATTCCAGCGTGTCGTCCTTTACGAGGCAATTGACGATGCGCTTCACCACAACATCTCCGCGCGTAACGATCACGTAGACGTGATTATCCTTGAGCGTATTGGGCCATTGAGATGGCTCCACGAAGCTGCACACTACCTTATCTCCTTCGAGCAGCGTAGGCTCCATGCTATCCCCGGCCACATCGAAAGATCGATGGGTGCCTACTTTGTATTTATAGTCCGGAAGCGTGTAGGTGGGCAACTCCTGGATGAATCCGGGGTCCGCCATTTCGCCGGCGTATCCGGCCTGGGCGGGTAAGGGTACGTGGACGATGCGCTCGTCGTCTTCTGCATTGGTCACGATAGTCAGCACCCGGAAATCTTTATTATTGTCTTCGGCCATAAACATGGGCCCCTCGCCGGTGTAGAGAAACACCGGATTGATCTTGTACTTCTCCACGGCCTTGCGCAACAATTCAATGGTCACATCCCGCCTGCCCTTCAAAATTTCGCTTAAACTTTGGGGCAGATAATCCAGGGACAGGGCAAACTGCCGGCTGGAGCGCACGCGGTTTTCTTCGCGCAGCTTATTGTGACATTTGATAAACCGCTGAGTGACAACGTTATTCATGTGGGGCGCAAGCTTTGAACTGAAGCGAATGACCGGGCAACAATTGAATTCAACCTCCGGAAGTTACGGGTGGCAATTGTCCGATCTATATTCAAAAATAACAAAATTGTTCAGGAAATGTGTATTGGCGCCCCCTTTTTATCCAAAAAAGTGATAAGCTAGCCCGGATTATGCATGGGTTCTTCGTCACGAGAAGCCAAACTGCCCGCCCTGTGGAATACCGCAGGTAAAGCTTCGCTTTATTTCAAAGGGCGGGCGGTTTGGCTTCGCAGTAGATTAATTCATGTATAATCCGGGCTAGAACTGCTCCACGATGGAGATGAAATCTTTCTCCTTCAGGGAGGCCCCGCCGATCAGGCCGCCATCTACATCCGCTTGCTGGAAGATCTCCGCGGCGTTATTGGGTTTGACGCTTCCCCCGTAAAGAATGCTAGTGCCTTCGGCGATGGCTTTTCCGTATTTTCCGGCCAACTGTTGGCGGATGGCGGCGTGCATTTCCTGGGCTTGCTCGGGGC
>CAYWHT010000544.1:0-3373 GCA_964458135.1 uncultured Saprospiraceae bacterium
ACGCCGCCATGGAACCCGCCCGTCAGCATCATCCGGCATTCGAAAAAGTGGTCTATATTGGAGACGCCCCCTGGGACGTAGCCACTACCCGCAACCTGTCCATGGATTTTGTCGGAGTCCGGCATCGCCACGATTTCGATCTACTCTCCGGCGCCGGCGCCGTGCACGTCATTCCCAACTATCTCGATTTTGACGGATTCTTGCGAATCATTCAACAGGCGCAGCCCCCTCTGACCGACCGGGAATAAAAAATTGGCTCCCGCGAAACTTTCCCTTTTCGGCGAATGTTGCATATCTGCAATTAAAGGCTTATTAAAGTTTATTCGCCGTCCTGCAAATGATCATCTATGCAGCCTCACTTCGCCGTTAGCGCTGCTAGAGGCTCAAAGACAGCTTCGTGAGCATCCAAATCTGGTCATTTTCGGCATCGCAAGCAAACTACCAATAAGCTCAAAGATCGATGCGCTGCCGGGGAAAAAATCGGACGGCGTTCTTGAAATTCTCCAAATAGGTCTTATATTTGCAACGCCTTAGCGAAAAGGCATTAACATATTTTATTATACGAGTCTGTAGCTCAGTTGGTAGAGCACTTGACTTTTAATCAAGGGGTCCTGGGTTCGAGCCCCAGCAGACTCACTTCAAGGGAAGCAGAATAATTCGCTTCCCTTTTTTAGTTGGGGCTGTCCGGTTACCAATTCTTCCCTTCAGTTCGTACCTTCATTCAACAATTAAAACCCAAGAATGAGGCTCGATTATTTTCCCTTCATTGGCTTTTTCTTTTTACTCCTTACTATGTGGGGCTGCCGGGAAGAGCCGGCGGCCGACGATACTAAGGAAATGCGGCGAACGCTGCGCGAATACCACCGGCAGTACGACACCGTGGCCAATTTTATTGCCAACCGCACCCGGGCCGCTCACTTTTACCGGCTCGACAGCCTGAGGAAATACCGCAGTCGCGGCGAACAACTGGAGCTGAAGTATCAGGCGGGGATCGAATTCCTGCGGGCGGGCCAAACGAAAAAGGCCATCGATCTATTCCGGGAAGTTCGACGCCTGACCCAAGAAGCGCCGCCATCGCGCAGGGGGGCTCTGGACCGGCATTTGCGGGAAAAACTCGCTCTGTGCTATTTGCGTTTGGGCGAACAGGAAAACTGCCTGGCGAATCATACCTCGGCCTCCTGCATCCTGCCGATTCGTCCGGCCGGTTACCATACGCTGCCCGAAGGCTCCCGCAGCGCAATTACTTTATATACGGATTTGTTGGAAGCTTTTCCCGAACGCTGGGATTACCGCTGGTTGCTCAACCTGGCCTACATGACGCTGGGCGAATATCCCGGGGGCGTGCCTCCGGCTCACCGCCTGCCGGATTCCGTCTTCCGGTCTTCACACGAGCTGCCGGCTTTCCGGGACAGGGGGGCTGGGCTGGGCGTAGACGATAACGCGCTTTCCGGCGGCGCGGTCGTGGATGATTTTGACCGGGATGGTGATCTGGATATCCTCACCTCTTCCTGGGGGCTAGACCCCGAGCGCGATCAATTAACTTTTTATCGCAATGAGGGAGACGGCGCTTTCTCGAATCAGACCGTTGCAGCCGGTTTAGAAGGGCTTACCGGCGGGCTTAACCTCAAACAAACTGACTACAATAACGATGGTTATCCCGATGTGTTGGTGCTTCGCGGCGCCTGGTTGCAGGAACAGGGCCGGCAGCTCAACTCCCTGCTGCGTAACAACCGGGACGGCACTTTCTCCGACGTTACGCTTTCGGCGGGGCTGACGGGCGCCCATCCTACCCAGACGGCCGTCTGGCGCGATTTTAACAACGACGGCTGGGTGGATCTCTTCATCGGCAATGAGACCTTTCCCGGCAGGGGCAATCGTCCGCACCCCTGTGAATTATATCTTAATAACGGCGACGGCGCCTTCCGGGAGTCTGCCCGCGCCGCCGGGCTTGCGCTCGTCAGTTTCGTCAAAGGCGTTACGGCCGGCGATTATGACAATGACGGCGATGCTGACCTTTACCTGTCTACTTATTTTGATCGCAATTACCTTTTCCGCAACGAGGGCGTAGATGATAGCGGTAGGCTCCGCTTCGAGGACGCCACCCAGGGAGCTCGACTGGCCGAATTGATGAACACTTTCCCAACCTGGTTTTGGGATTACAATAACGACGGTTGGCTAGATCTTTTTGTCTCGGAATTCGACTTTATGTCGCAGGCCAATCAAAATGTTCCGCCCGTTTATAACGTAGCCGCTGCGGCGGTTGGCGAAAGCGTACAACGCGGCAAACCTCGCCTCTACCGCAATCGGGGCGACGGCACCTTTGAAGAGGTGGCGGCAGATGCAGGGCTCGACCAGGTGCTCTACACCATGGGCAGTAATTACGGCGATCTGGATAACGACGGTTGGCTCGACATGTACCTCGGCACCGGAGATCCCGATATGAGCACCCTCATTCCGAATAAGGCCTTCCGCAATGAGTCGGGAGTATTTTTTCAGGACGTCACCTACGCTTCCGGCCTCGGCCACTTGCAGAAGGGGCACGGCATCGCTTTTGGGGATCTGGACCAGGACGGCGATCAGGATATTTACGCCAACCTGGGAGGCGCCTACGAGGGGGACTTGTACCGCAACGCCCTCTTTGAAAATCCCTACCGGGGCGAGCATCAGTGGATCAGCATCGAGCTGGAGGGCAAGCGCTCCAACCGGCGCGGCATCGGCGCCCGGGTGCAATTAATGCTGGAAGAAAAAGGCCAGAAGCGAACTATTCATCGAGAACTTAATTCGGGGGGCAGCTTTGGGGCCAATCCCCTGCGCCTGGAAATCGGATTAGGATCGGCAAGCCTGATCGACACCCTCAAAGTCCGTTGGCCGGGCCCCGGTCAAACGCAGCAGTGGACGCAGATTGCGCCTAACCAATTCATCCGGCTTACCGAAGGTGTAGCGGAAATTGAAAAACTGGATTATGTTGCTATTCCTTTTAAAACGGAGGAAGGGAAACACCATCATTAGTAATCCGCTACAGTGGAGCGTGGAAAGTAGAGCGCAGATGGTGGAAAGAAAACCCCGGGCCATTCCCGCCCCTTCCACCATCTACTATTCACCATCCATCATTTATACCGCTTTCCTTTTTTAAGGACCATATCCACATCCTGCAATTTCTCCCTCGTTGATGGCGTCCCGCACGTGGAGGATGTCTTCGAGGGGAGGGCTCAGGTCACGGGCGCTGGTTATTCCGGCCATCAGCAATGGCCTGGCCGAGGCGGGCATGATGACATCGCGGAAGAGCGGCGGGTATTTTTCATCCCAGTGCGCGTAGTCGGAATGCCCATTGATCATGAGGTGTACGTGCATATCCCAGCGGCCGGGCAGTTAC
>CAYWHT010000545.1:0-3372 GCA_964458135.1 uncultured Saprospiraceae bacterium
CTTCTTCATCCGTAATGGTTACGGTGTGCAACCCGGCGCCGAGCATAGTGGCGGTTGGGGTGGTTTCGCCGTTATCCCATTGGTAGCTGTAGTTGCCGTTGCCGCCTTCGGGAAATGCGGTGGCCGATCCATCCTCGTTATCTTCACAGCTGGCCGGCGCTTCACCGGTAAGCTGGCAGGTCAGGGGCGCGGGTTCTTTGATGTCTACCGAACATACCGTGCTGCAGCCTTTACTATCGGTGATGGTGAGGTCGTGCGGACCGGCATCGAGATTGTCGGCTGTAGCGCCGGTTTCGCCGTTGTCCCACGCATAAGCATAGCCGCCATTACCACCCTGTGCGGCAACAGTAGCGCTGCCGTTGGATTCACCGTTGCAACGCACGTCCTTTTGTTCTTCAATTGTGCAGGTCAGGGCATCGGGTTCGGAGATGACGACTTCGCAAACCACGGTACAGCCTTTGCTGTCGGTGATGGTCACGGAATGGGCGCCGGCGTCGAGACCGGTGGCTTGCTGACTGGTTTGGCCGTTATCCCATTCGTAAGTATAGCCGCCGTTGCCGCCTTGGGCGGAGGCCGTAGCTTTGCCGTCATCACCACCGTTACAACTGACGGGTGCGGTTTCGGAGGCCGTGCAGGTTAAGGCCTCAGGTTCGGTGATCGTCACCTCGCAAACCACGGTACAACCTTTGCTGTCGGTGATGGTCACCGAGTGGGGCCCGGCGTCAAGCTCGTCGGCCGTGGCGCCGGTTTGGCCGTTATCCCATTCGTAAGTATAGCCGCCGTTGCCGCCCTGGGCCGATGCTGTGGCTTGGCCGTCATCGCCGCCCTTACAGCTGACGGGTGCGGTTTCGGAAGCCGAGCAGGTTAGGGCATCGGGCTCGGTAATAATGACGTCGCAGACGACGAAGCAGCCTTTAGCGTCAGTGACGGTCACGGAGTGGGTGCCGGCGTCGAGACCGGTGGCTTGCTGACTGGTTTGGCCGTTATCCCATTCGTAGGTATAACCGCCGTTGCCGCCCTCGACATTAACCGTTGCGCTGCCATCGTCGCCACCGTTACAGCTGACTGGCTCGACTTCGGAGGCCGAACAGCTCAACCCGTTGGGTTGGTCTACGGTTACCTCGCAAGTACCGGTACAACCCTCACCGTCGATTACGGTAATGGTGTAGGTGCCGGCGGGAAGGCCGGTGAACAAGCCGGCGTCCTGGAAATCACCGTCGCCGAGGGCGTACTGATAGTCTCCGTCGCCGCCCGTGGCGGAAGCTTCGATCTGGCCGTTTTCGCCACCCTGGCAATCTACATCGGTAGGCGTACAGGTGAGGGTCGGGTTATCTTTTACTTCCAAGGTGAGGCAGCAGCTGGTTTGGCAGCCAAATTCGTCCGTGACGGTTACGCAATACTCGCCTGGAATACTCAATGCACCCGAACCGGCTTCATCGCTGCCGGCGTATCCCTCGGGGCCGCTCCAACTGTAAGTCAGATTGGAGGTGCCGGAGGAAACGTCGGCGGTAAACTCGGTCGTTTCGTTTGCGCAAATCGAGGAGTTGCCTTCGATTTTACAAGTCAGCAGCGGCACACTGCTGCGGCTGGTCTCGGTGACGCTGGCGAACCACCAGGTGTTGAGCGTGCTCTTATCGCCGTAGCCGACCGTTTCGCTGTCGACGAGTTGGTCACAATGATTGTTGGGGTTGAAAAGATCCCAGCTGCGGCAGTTTTCGGCGCCACATTCACAGCCGGCGCGGCCGTCTTTGGGAGCGCCGGTGCCGGGGTCGGGTGCGATTTCGCGATCGTCCCAGTACAAGATGTTGGTGGTCGTTTCGGTTCCGCACATCGGGCGCACCGCTTCGACGCAAAATCCGCGCTTGAGGAACTCGCCGTCGTAAACCGCCCAGTGCTGAATGCCCTGAGTGTAGCGGTAGATGACGTTGGGGCTGTCCCCAAATTCGATGGTGCTGCCGTCTCCTTTGACGCCGTCCCAGGGAATGCATTGGGTGAGGGGATCGCCCTCTTCGAAACAGGTCACCAGGTTGACATCCTCGCTATTGGGATCGAACTGACCGTTATTGTTGAAGTCGAGAATAATGTCGACTTGTCCGGGGCGGGTAACTTCTACTTCCAGGCAATATTCCTCACCGGGATCGCCGGAGGAGCAACTGAAATTATCGCTTACCAGCACCTGGCCACATTCGCCATCCGGAAAGATTTTTGGGTCGGGTTCGTTGACAAATATCTTATGCATGGCCGCATTATCGGTAGCATTGACCCCTTCTACGGATTTGCGGTCTTCGGCAAAATCACCGGAGGTGCCCGGCCCCGTCATATTAAAGGCTACCGTAAAGGCCAGTCCTTGGAAGCCGGACTCCATAAAGTCAATTTTGGAGACGAAGCCATCGACCGTATAGGAATACAAGGCGCCGTTGAATTTGCGATCCCAGCCACATTCACCGGCATCGGTACCGTCTTCCACCGGGGTGCGGAACGCCCAGTTTTTGGACCAAACCCGTCCGCCGATCGGATTGCCGGCGTTGTTGGTCACGGTAAAATCCCAGTAGCCGATCAGCACCTTGCCGTCGCCGTCAGCCCCTTCGTCATCAAATTCGATGTAATAATCACCCGCCTGATCGGGCTCAAAACGGTAACGCGGGTCACTGGTGTTGTAATTGGGAAATCCTGCACGATCCCAGTGGCTACTATCAGGGGTAGCAAAAATGTTGGCGTTGTTCATGTCCACCTGGAATGGCCCATGTACAACGGGGTCCGCGCCGCCGGGATTGACGCGCTTAATGCGGAAGTGGTACCCGCTAGCGTTGAGGGTGTTGAGCGGGTTGCCCAATTCGTCAAATTCGGCGGAAAGGCCCAAATGGAGTACCTCGGAAGCATCCCCAATGGAAAAATACAAGCGGGAGTCTTCCGGCCCACCAAAGCTGGCAAAATCGCTAAAGTCCGGCCGGTTAGTGAGCAACATTACAATGTCGGTGGGTGAGGGCGCCACTTCCCGGGTGCCCTCCGCCTTCAAATGGTGGAACACCAAAAGCAGGCATAGTACCGGCATGCTCCTGTGCAGCCACCGTTTCAGGCTCGTCTGAATACCAGATAGGTAAAGAACGGTCATAGTCGTTTTTTTGGAATAACAATGATTAAATAGGTCGTCCTTGCTTCAACAATTGAAGCAATGCTGCAAAACAGGTTTGAAAGGGATAAACCGCCAGTAAGCGTAGCTTATGCGGATGCAATACATCGTTACCAAGCCCTGGGGGAGGAATGGGCAATCAGGGTAGGGTGTCTCTGAAGTGATTTAACGGGTGAAAGATAGCGAATTTGCCAGGAGTAAACAAGAGATTTCTGCAAAAGAAAAAGGCAGACCCCTAAGGA
>CAYWHT010000546.1:0-3362 GCA_964458135.1 uncultured Saprospiraceae bacterium
CTAATCAAAAAATTGCTAATTTTCGACTCAAAGACCAAACCCGCAATGGGTTCTGTTAAAAGCTAAAAACAAAAGCAACGCGCGTAAGGTTCCCGTCACGATCAACTACTAACCAACCAATTCCCGCTCCACCGCCCCGGCCATCTCCATTGCTGCATTACGCCCCAGGCCCGCAAAAAGGCGTTCTCCATTTTCCCATAGCTGAACTTTCAGCGCCGCCTGCATACTTTCGTTGACCCGGCCCTTCATGCCGGTATCGACTGGGGAAACCAGCGTGCCGCCTTTCCCCTGTTCTGCTTCGACTTCGAGGCAACGCCGGCGGTCGCGGAATGTCAGCTTGACCCCCTGCTCCCGCAGTTCGGCTTGCATGGAGGCTCCAGTGTAGGTGGTAAAGCGGTGCAGGCGGTCGCCGACCAATAAGCCGACGAGGAAACCGACAAAGTGACTGCCCAGCCAGGGAATGCGGGCGACCGACACCATCAGACCGGCCCGTTGACGGCTATCAAAATGGTTGCACTGCATCCAGATCCAGGAGCTGGGGAAGGATTTGCCCCAGTCTTTTTCTACGTAACCTTTGCCCCGGGCGAAAACGATATCCTGCCCGTTGTGGGTTAGGGCGCCCTCCAATTGGTAATCCATGCTGACGACGCCGTGGTAGCATTCCATCATGGGAACGAAAGCGTACCAGCCCATGACGCCGGGAGCGCGCCATTTATTGGGCCAGGGCGCCCGGCCCTGCAGTTTCAGACGGCCGTGCAAATCGGGCAGGGCAAGCTCGATCAGATCGGGGGAAAAGAAATTATCGCCGAGTTGTAAAGCGAAGCGCTCCCCCGACGGCCGGAACTGTTCGGCGGGAAATGCGTGATAAGCCGGCCGGTGGTGTTTGCCATCGAGCACCTGAATAAACGCTTCCGCCCGCCCGTCGGGCTCGTAAGCAATACCCGGAATGACCGCAATGGCGTGCCGCTCCGTCGGGTCGACCAGCTTGTAGTACCAGCCCTCAAAGTAATTGCGGCGGCGACCCCAGCCGTGATACATCTCAGGTTGCCAGAGCGCCCGAAGCCGGCGGCGCCAATGGTGAAGCATAGTAAAAGTTTAAGCGGAACAATAAAAAAGCCACTGCCGTGAACAGTGGCTCGGAAAAAAGTCTAACATTGCATTTATAACTTGTATGCCATTAAAGTCAGGCAATTTGCCGGGAGGTTTCCCGGGCTTGCTCCAATTGGCGCTCGCGCAGTTTTTCGAACCGATAGCCTTGCTGGCTAAAGTGTTCCAATACGCGGGGAAGGGCGTACGCGAGCCGGTCCCAGGCTTTGAGGCTGTCGTGGAAAACGACAATGGAACCCGGACCAGCGTTGTTGACCACGTTGGCCAGGCACTGTTCCTTGCTTATTTTAAAGTCGAAGTCGCCACTCAACACATCCCACATTACGATTCGGTAGTGCCGCTGCAGGAACTGCGCCTGCTTCGGCTTGATCCGGCCGTAAGGCGGGCGGAATAGCACCGTTCCGACCTCGCCGGCGGCGCGGCGCACGTCGTGAAAATACGGGACATTTTCGGTCATCCAGCCGTTGAGGTGGTGATCCGTGTGGTTGCCCACCGCGTGCCCATCACGCAAAACTTCCTGAAAGACCTTGGGGTGTTTGCGTACGTTTTCGCCAACGCAGAAAAAAGTGGCGTGGGCTTCGTAATCTTTCAATTGTTGAAGCACCCAGGGTGTGACTTCCGGTATGGGGCCATCGTCAAAAGTCAGATACAATACCTTTTCTTCCGAAGGTATTGTCCAGGTGAAGTTCGGAAAAAGGTTTTGGATGATTTGAGGTGTCTTGACCAGGTACATGATTGCGGATTTAAATGTTCATGGAATACATAAGGAGCACCGCCTTGCGGTTTGCAACCGGTCGGCGGGACTTTTTTTCTCGTAATAAGGTTTTATCTGATCTTAGGTAATGGCGCCGAAACGCTGGAAAACAGGGCCTGTTGATTATCCCTGTTCACAAAGGGTGTTTTCGCGGGGGTAGGATCAACGATAAGCCGAATGAAATTCGCTAAATTTGCGATCCTAGTACTTAAACCGGGGCTTGGTGAATTTGACGCCTAGTTTATGAACGCACAACGCACCCAAATTGCTGTCTAAATAAGCAATTTTTTGCGCAAAAAATTTTCACCTTTTTTCCGGTTCATCCTTGTTAGAGGTTGTTAAGCATTTGAAATTTACTGGCATGAAGGACATCAGACTACGTTTTGCTCCCTCCCCGACGGGAGCCCTGCACATTGGTGGCGTAAGAACGGCGCTCTACAATTACCTCCTGGCCCGCAAACACCGGGGCGCCCTTATCCTGCGGATCGAAGATACCGATCAGGCCCGTTACGTACCGGGAGCGGAAGATTACATCCTGGAAGCCATGAAGTGGTGTGGGCTGGAGCCCGACGAAGGGCCCGGTTTCGGCGGTGAATACGGTCCCTACCGCCAGTCGGAGCGCAAAAGTCTGTACCGCCGCTACGCCCAGCAGCTACTGGAAAGCGGGTGCGCCTACTACGCCTTCGATACGCCGGAGGAGCTCGAGGCGCGCCGGCAGGCGGAAGAGGAAGCCGGCAACCCCAATTTCAAATACGACGCCCGCACCCGCACCTCCATGAAAAACAGCCTGACCTTGACGGAAGAAGCGGTGAAAGATCGCCTGGCCAGCGGCGAAAACTACACCGTCCGAATCAAAGTGCCCGAAGGCGAAACCATCACCATCCAGGACCGCATCCGCGGGGAAGTCACCTTCAATACTTCCGAACTGGACGACAAGGTCGTCCTCAAAGCAGACGGCCTGCCGACCTACCACCTCGCCAATATCGTCGACGACCACCTCATGGAGATCACCCACGTCGTCCGCGGAGAAGAGTGGCTACCGAGTACCGCGCACCACGTCCTCCTATACCGCTTTCTGGGCTGGGAACGGGAAATGCCGGAATTCGCCCACTTGCCCCTGATCCTCAAACCCAGCGGCAAGGGAAAATTGAGCAAGCGCGACGGCGCCAAGCTGGGCATACCGGTCTTTCCACTCGAATGGAAAGATGCCGGAGGCGACGAACACTTTATCGGCTTCCGCGAATTCGGCTTTGACCCCCGGGCCGTCATCAACTTCCTGGCCTTCCTCGGATGGAACCCCGGCACCGAACAGGAAATCTTCTCCATGGAGGAACTGATCGAAGCCTTCTCGCTCGAAAAGATCAGCAAGGGCGGGGCCCGCTTCGATTTCGATAAGGCCCGCTGGTTTAATCAACAGTACATCATTGCCAGCGACGACGCCTACCTGGCGCAACAAGTGCGCCCGCTCGTGGAAGCCCACGGCCACCAACCTTCCGATGCC
>CAYWHT010000547.1:0-667 GCA_964458135.1 uncultured Saprospiraceae bacterium
CGCAAGCGGCTCAAGCCACGATCACGGTTAAGGACGTTAGCGGTCGCGTACTGCGTATCATCGAGCAGGACGGCGTCAAAGGCGCCAACCAGGTAGATGTAAAAGCTGCCGGTCTGCCTGCGGGCGTACTGTTCTACACCGTAGAAACCGCTGAGCATACGGCTACTAAGAAGATGATCATCATGGAGTGAGCGAATAATATAAGAGAGATTGATTAGCTTTGGGGAATATCGCAGTATTGCGGTATTCCCCAATTTATTGGCAATCCCGGATCGAAGATGTGGAAAGGCCCTACTTGGTTCTATTTGGCGGCTCTGTTACTGCTCCTGGGTAACTTGTTTTTGATGAACGATCTCACTACGGTATGGAGTGGGGCGGAGACTGAATTTATTTGGAGCGGCATTTACGCAGACTCGGATTTTGCTTTACATCGTTTATTGGCGACGCTGGGAGAGCCGGATGGGTGGTCGGCTTTTGGATTGCGACTGCCGGGCGGACTATTATTTCTACTTGCGCTGGCGCTGTTTTACGTTTTGGCGGCGCCTTTTTTCGGTAAGCCGTTGAGTGCGTGGGCGGTGGTAGTAACGGCAAGCACCTTATTGATTCCTAATCTTTCCAAATTCGCTCTGGCCGACCATTGGTTGTTTCCGATACAGCTGGCGTTGAC
>CAYWHT010000547.1:677-3358 GCA_964458135.1 uncultured Saprospiraceae bacterium
CATTCGTGGAGTACGGTATTGGTGTTGAGCGGGCAGGTCGGCTTGCTTATGGCGTTGCATCCTCGTGGAAGGGGGTTATGGCGTCTTTTGCCGTTATTATTGGCGGGGTGGGGGATCGTTTTTTGGTGGAGCCCACCGGCGGGTTATTTCTTTGGCGCTCACCTTGGTCAGAATTTGTTTTATCATTTTTTAGGGGTTGCTCCTTTCTGGGGATTTGTGCTGGCGGGCCTTTGGGAAACCATTCGTAAAGTTCGGCGGGGGGAAGAGCTGGCCGCGATTATGGTGGCCTGGTTAGTGGGCGGCTTGCTCGGGCAATCCGCCTTGTTGCAAGCTGTGTTGGGATTGCTTGCCGCCCGGCAAATGATCGCATTCTTTAATGAAAATTATCCTCATCGACCGATCGTGCGCACCGGCGCGATCTTGCATTTAATCCTGGCGTTCTTTGTGGCGATGGGCCTCATGATGCTGGGGTTTGCGGAGTTTGGCGGCGCCGGCTTTCGGGCCGGCCTGGGCTTTAGCGTACCCTACTGGGCGCTGAGCTTTATTGCAGTGATTGGGTTGTTCGGCCTGCGAGCGCGCATGCTGCTCTGGAGCCCGGTGTTTGCCGGACTATTGGGAACCCTCACTTTTTGGACGCAACTCAATCCTTTTTTGGAAGACCGGCGTGACGTTCCAAGGGAAATTTTGCAAAGAGCCGAATCTCTGCGTACTTCCGAAACGGAAGAAGTCTTTTGGTCGGATAACAACCACGCACAACACCGCAATATAGAACTCTACCTCCGTACGCGCTTTGAGCAGGTAACGAGGATTGATAGCGGCCGGGCCGCAAATTTTCGCAATGATCAAAGGCCACAGCTGCTTATCCTTCAGCAAAAGGATAGCAGTGCGATTAACGGTATAGACGACTGCTTTAAGCGCGTACACTATTCCGTAGACAGGGAGTGAACCCGGGATCAGGAGTTTTGGAACACCAGGTACATCAACACCAGAAGCACCACGGTAGACAGCCCCACAATCATCATGAATTTTCGGGCATCCTGCTGATTTCTGCTTGCTTGCCGCTTTTTTCTTTTGTTTCTCGACATCGGGAGGATGTTTTGGTGATTTGCATATAGTCTGACAACATGAGATTTGTGAAAATATGACGCCGCTATTTTTTCGGCTGGCAAGGCGAAAAACGTAAATATAGCCGGGGCTACATTGAGGCTTTTCAACGCAGCCAGGCGGAAAAAGAGCAAGTCAGAATTCACAAATCTTGCGTTGTTAGACTATAAATTGCCTATTAAAATACGAAAAAAAATTTTTCCGGGAAATGATAAATATGCGGACTTCGGATTAGGTGAACTTTCGCAATTAAAAATGGCGTTCGTAAAATTCAACGATGCGATCGTCGGTGTGAATGTCGTGGAGTTGAAGGGGGCGTCGCAGGACGATGCCCTCCAGGGTGCGGCACCGGCTGAGGGCGACATAAGTTTGTCCGTGTTCGAAGGCGCCCTTGCCAAGGTCAATAATCACTTTATCAAAAGTTTTCCCCTGTGCTTTATGGATGGTAACGGCCCAAGCCAGTCGCAGGGGCAGTTGTTTAAAGGCGCCGACGGTTTCGGTTTCGATTTTATCGGGGTTTTCGACGGAGGTTTTGTAGCGCAGGATTTCCCATTCCATGGGTTGTACTTCAATCTCTTGGCGTTGCCCGTTAATGTCTTCTGTGCTAACGAAGATGCGGCTGGTTTCCAGGCGGATTACTTTACCGATCGTACCGTTGACGAAGCGCCAGTCCGGGTCATTTTTGATGAACATGACCTGCGTTCCCGCCTTTAGCCGGAGGGCGGGATCGGTGGGGTAGAGAGTGGCCTTAAAATCCCCGCTAATGCTGGCCTGGTAGACTGCTTCCGGGCCGTCGAGTTTGCGCAACTCCTGCTGGTTGATGTGGTTGGCGCGGGCGTTGCGCGCGGTGAGGGTGATGAAGAATTCTTCGGCCGCAAAGTTGGGCAGGCAGCGTTCGTTGAGGTCTTCCAAATCGTCGTAGTCGATCTGATTGAGGCGTATGGCCTCGAGTAAGCGCAAAAAGTGGCGGTTATCCTGGCGGTATACGCGATTGAGCTCCAGCATTTCCATGGTAAAGCCTTCCTCGAACACCTGGGCGGAGAAAAAATAAGGCGAGTTGTACTTCATCTGAAAGAGCATGGCTTCCGCATCGGAAGCAACAACGGGCGGTAACTGGAAGAGGTCGCCGAAAAACACCATTTGCACTCCACCAAAAGGCTTGGGATTATCGCGGTTGAGCCGCAGAAAGTAATCGATGTTATCGAGCAGGTCGGCCCGGACCATAGATATTTCATCAATAATCAATACCTCCAGGTTTTTGTACAGTTTGCGCTTGCGCCTCTTTTTGATATCCGAAGTATCTAGCGGGCGGGGTGGAAAGCCGAAGAAAGAGTGGATGGTTTGTCCCTTCACATTCAGGGCGGCAATACCCGTAGGCGCCAGGACGACGGTCTTCTTGCGGGTCGTATTGCGAAAGAGTTGCAGCAGGGTGGACTTGCCCGTTCCGGCACGCCCGGTGATAAAAACGTTTTGGTGGTGTTGCTCGATAAGGTTCAGCGCGTAATGGAAGTCTTCGCTCAAGACGAGAGGTGCTTTATCCATGACGAAAATTCGGTGTTTATTACAGATCAATTGGG
>CAYWHT010000548.1:0-3356 GCA_964458135.1 uncultured Saprospiraceae bacterium
CCTAGAGAGTATTCGAGCGATACTATTAGAAATTTTATATTTTCATCGCGTATCATATATCGCAATTGAAAGAAAAAGGCTTGACCCAGAAGACCGAACGCCTGCCCGTGATATCCTTGATGAAGACATTGAAATTGAAATTCCGCGTAGTGCCGCCCCCCCGCCGCCGCCCCCGCCGCCTCCGCCACCAAAAATTGAGGAAGTGCCTAATGAGGTGATGCTTGAGGATGATGAAGAAATTGAGTTCGTAGACCAGTCCGTAGACATGGAAACTTCCGTAGAAGCACCCAAATTTGTGGACGATAATGGTGACGAGGATGAAACCGTAGCGCCGCCGCCCCCTCCTCCGAAGGAACCCGAAGCGCGCGAGATCTTTAAAGTCGTCGAAGAAATGCCCCGTTTCCCAGGATGTGAGGATTTGAACGCCAGTATTGAGGAAAAAAAGGCTTGCGCCGACAAGAAGATGCTGGAGTTTATCTACTCCCACGTAGAATATCCGGAAATCGCGAAAGAAAACGGCATTGAAGGAACGGTAGTTGTTCAGTTCGTAGTCGATAAGGACGGCAGCGTTTCCGAAATACAGATCGCCCGCGATATCGGCGGCAAGTGCGGTGAAGAAGCCAAACGGCTGATCTCCCTGATGAACGAAATGCCGGAGAAATGGATACCCGGCAGGCAGCGCGGCAAACCCGTACCGGTCATGTTCACCTTACCGATTAAATTCAAGCTGGAGTACAATTAATATCCCATAACCGGCCGGCAGCCGGAGGCGACCACACCCTCCGGCTCCCGGTTTTCCCACTAATTAGAGATTAATTCCCGTGGGCTTGGAAGGTAGAGGCAACGAATACTGAAAGTCTATGGGTGATATAATAGTGGTATTTTGGTCAGGATAGGCGCCTTTTGCCTATCCTGGTTTTGTTTTAGGAGAGGATTTGCAATTTGGCGAATTTGAGCATGATGCGTTTTTCCGGCCTGTCCAGCTCGCTAAAGTAAATGGTGGCCACCCGGTTATCTTTCCCGCCTTCGATGTCCAGGACTTTTCCTTTTCCGAATTTTAAATGCAATACTTTCATGCCGGCTTGTATTTTGGCTGGAGGATCGGGATGAAAATCCTTGGGGTCTACTTTTAATCCGCGCGCAGGCCCCGGTTTTTTAAAATGACCGCTTACCCGGGCGCCGCGGTTGCCTCCCCGCTCTTCTTCCTGATCAAAGGCGGGCATCCGGGAGCGGCGCTGTACGGGCTGCTCCAAATGGAGTTCCGGAATTTCACTGAGAAAGCGGCTGGGTTGGTTATAGCGCATTTGCCCGAATCTATAGCGACTGTGGGCGTAGGAAAGCGTCAGGTGCTGCTCCGCGCGGGTGATGGCTACGTAGAATAGCCGCCGTTCTTCGTCTTGGCCTTCCTTGTTGTCCAGGGCCATCTGTGAAGGAAAAAGCTTTTCTTCCAAACCCGTGATGAATACCGATTTGAATTCCAGCCCCTTGGCGGCGTGCACCGACATGAGGGTCACGTAATCCTCCTTGCCGCTCTTTTCGTCCAAATCGGTTACCAATGCAATATTTTGGAGGTAACTGCCGAGTTTTTTGTCTTCGGTGGCGTCGGCCAGATCGATAACGGTATCGTCTTCGACGAAGGCTTTGATGCCGTCGAGCAAGCTTTGCAGGTTGTCGCGCCGGCTGAGGGCGACATCATCCGTTGCATCTCCTTTGACAGCCTCCAGAATGCCGCTTTCCCTGGCGATGTGGTCGGCTACTTCGTAGGCGTCCTGTTTTTCGGCGCGTTGTATGAAATCGCGAATCATATCCGCAAACTCGTCGATGGCGCGACGGGCCCGGCCACTGACTTGCACCCGGGGCAAGATCTGCCAGATGGGAACCTGGGCCACTTCGGCCTGCCGGCCCAGTTGCTCGACCGTCGTGTTGCCGATGCCGCGTTTCGGGTAGTTGATAACGCGGCGTAGCGCTTCGTCGTCATTGGGGTTAACGGCCAGGCGCAGATAGGCCAGGAGGTCTTTAATTTCTTTGCGCTGATAAAAAGACATGCCCCCGAATACCCGGTAGGGAATATTGTACCGGCGCAAGTATTCTTCGAATACGCGGGATTGCGCGTTGGTGCGGTAGAGGATGGCGACCTCCTGGTTGGAGAGGTGGTGGCGGTTTTTCTGTTCCAGGATGGTGTCGGCCACGCGCCGGCCCTCCTCGCCATCGGTCATGGCCTGGATGACCTTGATCTTAAGCCCGATTCCTCGATCCGACCAAATCGTCTTCGGAATCTGCTTTTGGTTTAAAGTAATGACCGAATTGGCGGCCTGCACGATATGCTCGGTGGAGCGATAGTTCTGCTCCAGCTTAAACACCTGTATGCCGTGGTCTTTGAAGTCTTCCTCAAAATCCAGGATGTTCTGGATGGTAGCCCCCCGGAATCCGTAGATCGATTGGGCGTCGTCGCCCACCACACAGATATTGCGCGGGCTGCCTTCGTAATTGATCAGCTTACGGACGATGGCGTACTGCAGATGATTGGTGTCCTGAAACTCATCTACCAATGCGTAGCGGAATTTTTTTCGGTATTTCTCAATAACGTTATCCGGGTTCTTCTGCAAGAGCTCGTAGAAGCGGTAGAGGAGGTCGTCAAAATCCATCGCTCCGGAACGTTTACAACGCGCGGTATAACGCGCATAAACGGCATGAAGGTGGGGGCGTTTGGACATCTGGTCCTGGCGGCGCAGCTCTTCGTCTTGGGCGTAGAGTTTGGGCGTGATCAGTTGACTTTTGGCCGAGGAAATCCGGTTGCGAATGGCGTTGACGTTGTAGGTGTTTTTATCCAGACTCATTTCCCGGATAATAGTATTGAGCACGCTTTTGGTGTCGTCGGTATCGTAAATGGTAAAGTTGGAGGGGTAACCCAGCTTATCCGCTTCCACTCTCAGAATACGGGCAAAAATGGAGTGGAAGGTGCCCGCCCACACTTTGCTGGCGCTCGGTCCGACCACCTTGCCGATTCTTTCCTTCATTTCCCGGGCTGCTTTGTTGGTAAAGGTGAGCGCCAGAATTTCCCAGGGCTTGGCGCCGCTTTCGATCAGGTAAGCCACCCGGTAAGTCAGTACGCGCGTCTTTCCGGAGCCCGGCCCGGCAACGACCAGGACGGGGCCTTCGGTGGTAGTCACCGCCTGCTGCTGCACTTCGTTGAGCTCCTGTAGGTAAGTTTGGTTTGCTGACATGTTTGGAATCGCCTGCTTTGAACGTAAAAGAAATACGAATAAATAAGGGGAGTTTGCTTTTGATGCCGATAATGACCAGATTTATAGTCTGACAACCCAAAATTTGTGAATTCTGACTTGCTCTTTTTAGCT
>CAYWHT010000549.1:0-2416 GCA_964458135.1 uncultured Saprospiraceae bacterium
TCGGAGCAGGTAGCGATGAAAGCGCTCGAAGATCTGGTGTTCCGTGTAGCAAGCGATTTTTAGGTAGAGATCCACTAAAACCTCATGGATGGCACGCGTAATGGTATGGAAATGCACATCGGCCCCCAGATCTTCAAAAATGGAGTAGAAGCGCTCAATCTGCTTGGTGTTATCGGTGAAAATGTAGTTTTCGATGCCCTGACGCGAATTCTCGTTGAGGTTTTCGATCAGCAGCTTGAAGTTTTTGTTGAAGCTAGGTTGCGGGCGGGCGGCGAAGGTGATTTTCTTATCAAAATCTATGGGTTGGCCCCGGTCGGCCGGACAGAGGATGGACAGGGGCTCCAGGTCGCTGATCACCTCGTTGGGGCGAATAAAGGCGCGATCGCGAAAGATTTCGGCCAGATCGGATTTGTCAAGCTCCGAAATGGTCCGGGCAAATTCGGCCGCCTTTTCAAAGCATTGCTGAAGCTTATCCAACAGCACCTGAAAGTCTTTTACCCAAACCACGGTATTTTGAGGCAGCACCTGCAACACCGGCGCCTTATCGGCCTGTTCGAACTTGGAGTTGATGTTGGGCACGACGGAAATCTTGGCGATGTTGCGCACGGAGAGCTGGGTGGTGGGATCAAAGGTGCGAATACTTTCTACTTCATTGTCGAACAACTCAATGCGATAGGGATACTCATTACCGTAGGAAAAAATATCGATGATGCCGCCCCGAATGGAAAACTGACCGGGCTCGTAGACGAATTCTTCGCGCGCGAAGCCGAACTCGAGCAGCAAGTCGAGCATCGTATCGGTATCCAGCTCTTCCCCCTTGCTGATAGTAATTCTCGACTCGTCGAGTTTGCGGGGGTCCACTACTTTTTCAAACAGCGCTTCCGGGTAGGTGACCACGATCCCGGTCTCCGAGTTCGTCGTGCTGAGCTGATTGATCGTTTCGGTGCGTTCCAGGACCTGGGTGTTGTTCAGCTCTTCAAAATACATCGGCCTTTTAAAGGAATCGGGCAGAAAGCGAACGACTTTCTTCTCGTACAAGTTGCCCAGGCTATTAAAAAGATAGGCGGCCTCCTCTTTGTCGCCGGCCACTACCAGGAAGTGGTGGCGCGAGGAAGCCGATAGCCCCCGCAGTACGAAACATTCCTGTCCGCCCACCAGTCCGCTCATCTGGAGGCGCGCCGGTTCCTTGCCGTCCAAGGCTTGAATAACTTCCTTGATTCGGTTGTCCTGGCGGTATCGTTCTATCAGTCGTTCGAGATTCTTCACAAAAACAAAAATAAAGGTTTAGCTACAGATTACGATGATGGTAAAAAAGCTTGTCCGGATCGATCAAGCCCGCTTTTTTTGGATTCGAATTAGCTTCGCTGAAAAAACAAGCAGCCCTATGGAAGGTTGATAGAGTTATAGGGAATTCATTTGGCGAATATT
Organism: uncultured Saprospiraceae bacterium; assembly: GCA_964458135.1. Lineage (GTDB taxonomy): Bacteria > Bacteroidota > Bacteroidia > Chitinophagales > Saprospiraceae > CAYWHT01. Next base: position 1,429 of record CAYWHT010000549.1, read on the forward strand.
TCGGATGGTTTGTAAAGTAAGACGGTAAGCCTTTTTCAAAACCCCGGCAACGGCTCCGCTTTGCAAGAAAATCTTAAACAAAAGTCCGATATTACTGTTGAAGGACATGTTATAAAACTAAACATCTCTGCACTTGGGTAAAAAAGCTGTAGTCATCGGTTCAGGATTTGCGGGCCTTTCGGCCGCCTCTCATCTGGCAAAGGGCGGCTTCAACGTTACGCTACTCGAAAAAAACGATATGCCGGGAGGACGCGCCCGGAAAATGGAAAGTCAAGGGTTTACCTTTGACATGGGCCCGAGCTGGTATTGGATGCCCGACGTATTTGAGGATTATTTCAGCCAGTTTGGAAAACAACCTTCCGATTATTATGAGCTGGTGCGGCTGGATCCCTCCTATCAGATTTACTACGGCCAGGACGATATCCTGACGGCGCCCGCAAGCCGCCAGGGTTTGCACGATTTGTTTGAAAGCTACGAACCCGGCAGCGGCGCGAAGTTGAAGAAATTCCTCGACGAAGCCGAGTATAAATACCGGGTGGGCATGAATGAATTTGTGCATAAACCCGCCCACAGCATCTTCGAATTTGCCGACTTACGCATCCTGCAAAGTCTTTTCCGCTTGCAGATGTTCCAGTCGCTTTCCGCGCATGTGCGCAAGCTTTTCCGTCATGAACAACTTATTCAGCTGCTGGAGTTCCCGGTTTTATTTCTGGGTGCTACTCCGGAAAAGACTCCAGCTCTGTACAGTATGATGAACTATGCCGATATGATGCTGGGCACCTGGTACCCGATGGGTGGCATGCACAAGATCGTGGAGGGCATGGTGGCATTGACCGAAGAATTGGGGGTTGATCTGCGCCTCGGGCAGGAAGTGAAAAAGCTGCGGGTGGAGGGCGGCAAAGTTACCCATGTGGAAACCGAGCGGGAAACTTTTGCAGCCGACGTAGTGGTTGGGGGCGCTGATTACCATCATTTGGAACAGCAGGTT
>CAYWHT010000549.1:2426-3350 GCA_964458135.1 uncultured Saprospiraceae bacterium
AAGTATTGGGAGAAGCGCACTATGGCGCCCTCCTCTTTATTGTTTTATATTGGCGTGAATAAGAAACTCCAGGGACTGCTGCATCATAGCCTGTTTTTCGATGAAGATTTCGGGCTGCACGCCGTTGAAATCTACGATGAACCGCAGTGGCCGTCCAGGCCATTGTTTTACGTCTGTGCGCCCTCCGTCACGGATTCGACGGTGGCGCCCGAGGGACAGGAAAACCTGTTTATCCTCATTCCGGTGGCCCCCGGCCTGGAGGATACGGAAAGCCTGCGCGAACATTATTTCAAGGTAGTTATGAATCGTTTGGAACAGTTGACGGGCCAGGACATCCGCGATCATATCGTCTACAAGCGCTCCTACGCCCATCGCGATTTTCAGCGCGACTACCACGCCTTCAAAGGCAATGCGTACGGGCTGGCCAATACCCTTTTCCAAACGGCTTTTTTCAAACCGAAGATGAAAAGCCGCAAACTTCGTAATTTGTTTTTTACGGGCCAGCTCACGACGCCCGGACCGGGCGTGCCCCCCTCTTTAATCTCCGGACAGGTCGTCGCCCGAGAAATAAGCAAATTTTTCGGTCATTCCGAACCGCAAGCATCGTCCCGTAGATCTGCAATTGGAGTCTGACCGGTTTCCCCGGGTTTCGTTCCGGGAATAAAGCCAAATCAAATAAAAAGGAAAAACCATGGTCAACGCGGTAGATCTCTACAATCAAACCTGCCTGGAATGTAGCCGGCTCATTACCAATCGCTACAGTACTTCTTTTTCTCTGGGTATCAGATTACTCAAAAAACGATTCAGATACCCGATACATGGGATATATGGTTTTGTTAGGTTTGCTGACGAAATAGTTGACACGTTTCATGAGCACGACAAAGCAGTGATGCTGGAAGAATTTAGAAAAGAAACCTACAAAGC
>CAYWHT010000550.1:0-2921 GCA_964458135.1 uncultured Saprospiraceae bacterium
TCAGCTTCAAAGCGCCGGTATATTTTCTTCTGGTTGAAGATGTGTTCTTGATGCTCGTTGAGGAAATGCGTAAAGTTGGCCAGGTAGACATTCGGGATTTTTTTGCCGTAGATCTCATTGAGGATTTCCGATTTGCCCCCCGGATAATGCTCTTCCAGCGAACGGACCAACTCTCCGGGCATTTCCCGGTAAAAATAAGTGCGCACCAATTCTTTGCCCAGGTAAGCGCCACTGCCTTCGTCACCCACCAAATAGCCGAGATTGGTCACATTGTCAATGACCCGGTCGCCATCAAATAAACAGGAATTCGATCCGGTGCCGATGATGCAGGCAATGCCCCGTTGCCGGCCACAGACCGCCCTGGCGGCGCCCAACAGATCGTGATCCACCTCCACCTTAGCCTGCTTAAACGCCCGCCGCAGGGCGCGGGCCACGACTTCCTTGCGGTCGTAATCCCAACATCCCGCCCCGTAATAATAAACATGATTGATTTCAGACCAGGGAAATCCCTCGGGAAAATCCTTGACGGTCTCCTCGTAGATCAGGTCCTCAGTATGATACACCGGGTTGAAGCCCATGGTTTTGATCGTTCGGGGCCCATCCGGAAAAACGGCAACCCAATCGGTCTTGGTGGATCCACTATCTGCAATTAAGATCATAGGAATGGCTAAATTGAATCCGTAAATGTAGTGTATTTTCTACACTAAGTGATTGTATTCTTTTTTAAAAATGAAGGAATAGCCGGAAAAGACAACTTTTTAAAACCATTTGTTTTTATTTTTGAAAATTAAAACAAAAATTTTAAATTTGCTGATAAGCAAGCACAACTAAAAATTGCGGTAATGGAAAGCAGGTATTTTTCCCGGCTCAATTTTTCAAGTTTCCGGTTATCCGATCTGGCGGTTTACCTCAATAGGAATTGGTTGAAGATACTATTTTTATCCACACTGGGCTATTTGCTCTTCCAAAAAGACGTCAGTGTGGAGCTCAACTTACAGTCTGCCGGCGCCGGCATTACCGATGATGCTCACGCTACCGAAAGGGCGCCAGCGAGACTTCCGGTCCGCACCGTATCGGATCACCAACACACCGCCCGTAAGGCTGCTTCGGGTGAAAGCAAAAAATGGGAGGACCGCAAAGCCAACAAATACGCCAATCTGACTTTTGTGCTAAGCCCTACCTACGCCGAGCGCCATAATATAGCCCCGGCCATCGTCCGCCAAAAACTACAAACTTTACGGGGGTACATCAAAAACTACGCCAATATCGCGGTACGGGAAATGCAAGCCTACGGAATTCCGGCCAGCATTACGCTCGCCCAGGCCCTGCTGGAAAGCGACGCCGGGGAAAGCCGCCTGGCGGTTGAATCCAACAACCACTTCGGCATCAAATGCCGCTCCAAATGCCGGGGCTGCACCTGCCGCAACTATACCGATGACGACATCTACGACATGTTCCGCGTCTTCGATTCTCCCTGGGAAAGCTTCCGCGAGCATTCCCTGCTCCTCACCGGCGCCCGCTACCGCCACCTCCTCAACCTGGATAAAACGGACTACCGCGCCTGGGCCCGTGGGCTGCGCAAAGCCGGCTACGCCACTGATAAACGGTACGCCGAGAAGCTCATCAAAATTATTGAAGAGATGAAGCTTTACCGGTTTGACACCCTCAGCTTGTAGTAGAGGGTAGATGGTGGAAAGAAGATTCGTTGAGAACCCTGACCTGGCGCCCGGAGCTGCCCATATTTGGCCCCGCTGGAGAGCCGCTTCATTGAAAAGAACGGATGAACGATTACCGCTCTTCAACCCGCGATTCGCATTACTACCTGCTTTCTCCTCTCTACTCTGCACTCAAGCGCAATTAACACCTGCCGGATTCCGAATTTCTCCCCCGGCTGCTTATTTTACCGCGAAAAAGATTATGGAAAGCATCCTGAGGCGGTTATCCCAAGGGATTAGCCAATTGAATGAGTACGTGGGGCGGGCGGTTTCCTGGCTCAATACCCTCCTGGTGTTGCTGGTGATGTTTGACGTGGTGACGCGCTACGTTTTCAGTGATTCCGCGGCCTGGATCATGGAACTGGAGTGGCACTTTTTTGCGCTGGTATTTCTGCTGGGTGCGGGTTACGCCTTCAAGCACGATCGCCACGTCCGGGTGGATCTTTTCTACGCCCGAATGAGCAGGCGCGACCGGGCCTTGGTCAACCTCGTGGGCAATATCGTTTTTTTGGCGCCCTGGTGTATCGTAATTATTTACGCGGCCTTCCAATACGCCATGGTGTCTTACCGGGTAGGGGAGACCTCTCCCGATCCCGGTGGTCTACCGGCCCGATATCTCATTAAGTTTGCCATTGCGGTAGGGGTATCGTTGTTGTTGCTGCAGGCCGTCTCCGGTATCATTGATTCCGCACTGGCGCTTCGGGGGGAGCGTAACAATCCTCAATCCGAATAATCTGTCGCTATTTTGTCATCCCATCGCCGCCTCAAGCCTGACCATCCATGGAAATCATTGCGCTCATCCTGTTTCTAAGTATTTTCATTCTGATTCTTTACGGTTATCCGGTAGCTTTTTCGCTGGGAGGGATTTCGATCATTTACGCCTTGTTGTTTCTGGATGCCGCCAGCTTTACCGCCTTGCCCCCCCGGGTCATGGGGGTCATGAGCAATTACGTGTTGTTGGCCGTGCCCTTGTTCATTTACATGGGCATCATGCTGGAGCGTTCCGGGCTGGCGGAAAGCTTGCTGGAGACGATGGCCATCTTATTTGGCCGGGTGAAGGGCGGGCTGGCGGTATCGGTGGTCATTGTCGGGGCCTTGTTGGCGGCTTCTACGGGCATTGTGGGCGCTACCGTAATCACCATGGGCCTCATTAGCCTGCCCACTATGCTCAAGCGCGGCTACAGCAAACCGCTATCAACCGGAACC
>CAYWHT010000550.1:2931-3330 GCA_964458135.1 uncultured Saprospiraceae bacterium
CGATTGCGGCCTCCGGAACGCTCGGGCAGATTATTCCGCCCTCGATTGTGCTGGTGCTGCTGGGCAGCGTGCTCAATGTTTCGGTGGGCAACCTGTTTGCGGCGGCGCTCATTCCCGGTTTTCTGTTGGTATTTTGCTACGTGGCTTACATCTTCATCAAAGCCTACTTTCACCCTGAGTCGGCGCCGACCATGCCCCAGGAAGAGATTGACGCTTTCCGTAAGGGGGGATTTGTTTGGAAGGTGATCAAAGCCTTTTTATTACCCATGTTGCTGATCGTGGCCGTATTGGGGTCTATTTTCGCCGGATTAGCTTCCCCCACCGAAGCGGCCGCAGTGGGCGCCTTCGGAGCCACGCTGCTGACCACCACCGGTTGTGCCAACCGCCGCGACCAGGTCG
>CAYWHT010000551.1:0-3324 GCA_964458135.1 uncultured Saprospiraceae bacterium
CGAAAAAATAGCGGCGTCATATTTTCACAAATCCTGAGTTGTCAGACTATACAAATCAGTTTCCGCACCTATTACATCCGAAAATTGTAGTCTGCCAAGTCAGCATTCACACATTTTGGGTTGGCAGACTATAACAATGGAAATTCCAATTGGATAGCAGCGACGGGGTAGATCGATGTATTTCCTTGATAATCAACCCCTTATTTCAAATTTCTTTCTTTTAACAGTCTTTCCACCTCTTTATTTTGAATCTTATTCTTAGCGGCTACGGGCAGATAGACCAAAGGAAGAAAAGTTAACAAACCAAAACCATTTTTAACAGAGCTATAAATTGCAACCCCGATCAAAAAACCGAAGATGATAGCATCATAAAGGTTAGTTAGCTTATTCTTCTTGGCTTTTTGCAGCAATTCTTCGTCTTTTAATTCTGCTAAATTTTTGGGCTTCATGACTTTAAGTTAAGCAGAGTTATCGTCTTATTTTTTTGTTCATCCAAATATAGCAACACCAGCCCAGCTGCACCGACAGCTTACCCGAAACCCCGGTCCGGCTTCGGCCATTCCCGATCAAAACGACCTCTTCCATCTGCAGCTATACTACCCCGGATGATGCATGAATTCATTCAGGACCATCAACCTCATTCATCACTCAAACCCTATCTCCCCTAACCCCTTGTGGCTGATCTTCACGGCTTCTAAGGGCGTGCGATTAAAAGTCTGGTCCTGCTCCACAAAATAGTGCGTCATTCCGGAAAGTTCCCGGTGCTGCAAGATCTCCGCAAAGTCGATCTTCCCGGTACCTACCGGAGCGAAGCGCCCTTGGGCATTCATATCTTTGACGTGCCAGGATTTGAACCGGCCGGGGGCTTTTTCAAAATAGGCGACGGGGTCGGCGCCGGCTTTGATCACCCAGTACAGGTCCATTTGGAAGTTGACGTGTTCCGGGTTGGTGTGTTCGAGGAAATAGTCTATGGGGATGACGCCCTTGGCATTTTCCTGGAATTCGAAATTGTGGTTGTGGTACAGGCATTGCAGTCCGGCGGCCGCACATTTTTCGCCGATGGCGTTGATGATGTCGGTGACTTCCTTCAGGTCTTCGCTCATGCTCATGGTCTGGGTTTCGGAATCGTATTGGAAGTGGCCCATGGGGGGGATGGGGATGACGAAGTAGCGGAATCCGGCAGCTTTGGCGTCGGCGATGAGCTGGTCGGCATTGTCGAGGGTGACGCCGCCATGGTGGGTGCTGATGGGTTCCAGGCCGATTTCCGCGAGGTAGCTTTTGAAAGCGGAGGGCGCCATGCCGTAAAATTTGCCGTCGCCATAGCCGGCGGCTTCGATGTATTGGTAGCCCATGTCGGCTACGGCTTGGAGCACGCCGCGGGGATCCTGGGCCATGGTGTCGCGCAGGGTGTAGAGGGCGAGGCCGCCGCGTTTTTGGGTGACGGCTTCCGCTGAAGCCGGGGTAGATTCCGCTTCGGTGTTACTGGTTTCCCTGGGGGCGTTGTTGCAAGCAGCCAGGGCGGTCAGCAAAAGGATCATTAGGGGGGAGCGGAGGAGGTTTTTCATAGTTGGTGGTTTTGTTTGTCACTGCAAAGGTACGGAAGGTTGGGGAGGAATGGGAGGTATGGCGCCTGGATTCATTCCTCGAAATGGTTGATTTGTGGGTCAACCGGAAATCCCGGGCTAGTACACTGTGCAATAAGTAGCTTTGCGCTTTGGCAGTGTCTTTTGGCGAAAGGCTGCGTTGTATGCATCCGGCCAACCCCATCTTTTTTCGCATTCGCCCCCGCCGTAGCTTTGTCCTAAAACGATATGGATACACTAGCGCAGGCGGCGCAAGGCCGAGAACATGTTCCCCCTCATGACCATCCTGTCAACAGGCTCGATGAGCTGCTGCCCGATCGCTGGAAGCCGATCCGGAAGCCGCAGGATTATTGGGCTACGCTCAGCCAAGATACAAACGGGTAAGGGCTGGTGCTAGATGGGGTTGGCCGGATGCATACGCCCTACCGTTCCCTGACAACCTTCGAACAGGATATCCGGAAATTCCGCTCCGACGAAGCGGCGCTCACCAAACGGTGGATCAAGATCCTCTCCTTTTGGTTTACGGGCTATGTTGGTCGGTCATTAAATCAATATCTACGTACATAATGTGGATATTTTGCACCTTGGAGTAAGGAATAGAAAAGGTATTACCAACGAGCTCGTAGTTCGGCACCTCAATATTGGGCTTTTTTGCATCGGGTTTGATAAACTTCCTGGTGACCTCTCGCATGTTAATCAATTCTAATCCGCCCACGTTGGATAATATGTAGTTTTGTAAAATTCCAGAGTATAAAATCACCCCGTCGGCGGAGTCGACCAATACATCCAATGCAATAGCATCGATTTTTCTCGCCTGGCCTTCCACATTTGGGAAGTCCAACATCTCTCCGGATAGAATGTAATGCCATTCATTCTGAAACCTCAAAATGGTGAACTTTCGATCCAGCTTCACCTTTCTTACTATCAACCGCATCAATTGCCCTAATCCCGAAGCAATACCCCACAAAGAAAAATTGTAGACCACAATTTCACCGATATTCATTTTCACAAAACCCGAAACTTCTCGTAAGTGATCCGTATCTTCAATGCCGGACAGCAAAGAAATCAATATATAATAATTGAAAATATAGCCGGAATAATAACAAATGCCGCCCCATAGGGTGTGTAGAAAAATGCTTTGAATGAGGGTGGATAAAACGAGTTCGAAAAGATTGGGCTTGAAATATTGCTTGGAGAATTCACCGGAATAATAAAATCTGGATAAGAAGATTCCCGGCAAAAGAAGAAAAAGTATGATGAGCGTAGTGAAGGCGATATTCATCGCGAGAGCGTCCTACCTAAGTAAATTATTTTTCGGCGCTAAAGCTTTGTGACTTTCCAACTTGACGCACCACCATGTTTCCTTCCTGAGCTTGCATGGCTCCACCGTCCCGCTTCTTCTTGAGCGCGCTAATCGCCTTCATTAAAGATGCCGAACGATCAGGGTCATCTAAACACTTTTCGGCCGTTTCGGAAATGAGTACGGGTTTGGTTCTGAAAAAATTCGCAACTTTTTTCCAGAAACCGCTTCTGTTCGAATAGAAAGGCCTTCTGCTATTATTCATTTCCGTATCGTGTTAGTTATTAATTACTTTGAATTGGATAAAATTAATGGTTTTACCTATTAGTTCCAAAAATGTTTTATAGTCTGACAACATGAGATTTGTGAAAATTAGGACGCCGCTATTTTTTTCGGCTGGCAAGTCTTGATCCCGACCGCAAGCGTCGGGGGCGAAAAACG